>CATMIM010000292.1 GCA_950068635.1 uncultured Candidatus Poseidoniales archaeon | reverse complement strand
GCCGAGAGGTTCATGCGCCTCAGAGTTTCATTGCAGGCAGGAGGCGCGGCCATGTATCTCATCTCGGTGGAAGGTGGAGATGGCAGTGGCAAGGGAATCGCCACCCAGATGCTGGCGGAGATATGCTCCGAGGAGTTCACGTTCACCGATGTCGCTGTCACCGGTGAACCACGGCGGGACCATCCGCTCGGGCAGTTGGCGGTCGAGGCTGTGCGCACAGGTGAGGCCGGCCCGGTGCACGAGGCGAGCATGTTCGCAGCCGATCGGCTGGATCATTCGCACGCGTGGATAGTGCCCAGACTCGCTCGAGGAGAGGTTGTCATCAGTGAGCGCAATGTGCACTCGTCGCTGGTCTACCAGGGAATCGTCGGCGACCTCGGCCTCGGGGAGGTTGCTCGCCTGAACTCGGCTGCCTGCGTGCCAGACCTGTGCGTGTGGGTCGACTGCGATCCCGAGGTGGCGCTGCAACGTATCTCCAAAAGCACCCTGAGCGGCGCGATCTCAACCCGTGATGCGGACAAGCAGGAGTACTTCGAGACCGATGAGTTGCAGACCCAGATTCGCGCCGGATACGCCTCCTTGCTCGGAGGCGAGGTACAGATGCCCGCGCCGTTCGACAGAGGAGAGGTGGCGGGCCCAGTCGTCAACGACAGGGAGAAGATCGACCTCAGGAAGAAGCTCCAACGGGTGATTCGGGACTTCTTGTATCGGCGCACACGACCGGTCAACGTCGACCTCGATGCGGTCGAATGTCATCTGCTCGACAGCGCGCTGCGCTGGCAAAGAGGCCAACGGACGCTGGACGTGCTCGACTCACCCCCGCCACGGAGCAATTCCAACTGGTTGGATGGCGCGAGACCGTGGCGGGTGATGCAGAAGGCGGATGGCCTGTACCGCAAGGCGTGGGATTCGGTACCGGTTGACACGCGAACGGATGTGCCGCAGAATCCTCTGGCGCACACAGTTGTGTCGGTCGTCGGCACTCTATCGCTGCTACCCGGCGCAGAGGTGAGTGAACTGCGCCGTTGGCTTGGGCCGGTGCGCGTGGTCACCAGCAGACACACTCAGAGGATGCTGAAGTTCCTGCACGAGCAGTCGGGTTGGGTGCGCCAGCACAGGCCGCTCAAAGGGGCCGATGCCCCTCGTTCAGAACTGCGTCCCGACTGGCAGGCGTTTGGCCGACTGGGGTTGGCGCTGTGGCCGCTCAAGGAGACGCTGTCCGCACAGATGCAGGACAACCCCGAATCCTCTTGGAAGAGCGCCCTGAACAAGGTCCTCGGACGCAATCCAGACGCTGACATGCGCGCTCGCGCCGACGCATGCCTCGCGCGGCTGGCAGTCATCGGCAGCGGCGCAACCGGCCACGACCCCCCCGCAGACATCGATGGCCTGCGCAGGTGGTGGCGCGACGGACCTGAATGAGCACTCATTCCTCGCTCGTTCCGTCATCTGAAGCTGACTCGGTAGCGCTGTCGGCGGTATCTGCTTCGTCGGCGAACATCACGAGCCGGGCGTTGGCCGGCAGGCGCACCTGTGCAGGCCCATCTGTGAACGAAGTCGGCCGGGCAGCGAACATGGCGGATAGCAGCAGCCCGACTGCGAATCCCATCGGCACCCCGGTCACGACCCGCTTCAGGTGGTTCGATTCGTAGTCGGTCAGTGCCTGGATGCCCCCGTCGAGCGCCACCGGGACGAGGAAGAGGAAGAGGCCACCGAATGCGAGCAGCGCGCGTCTGTCCCTGAGGTAGAAGTCAGCCACCCAGTCATCGGGTACTACCGAGAGCAGCGAATCCCGTATAGTCCAACGATTGACACCGCGGCGAGAGAAGAGGAACCCGGCCACCGCCAAACCGGCGAAGATGCCGATGTCACGCGTGCAGACGGGCATCTGGTTGCCGTTGATGAACCACGAACGCTCATGCTTCTGATGGCAGTTGAGGTCGCCGAAACCATAGACGAACGCGGAGAACAGATCCAACTCCGTCCATGCGAACTTCCCCCCATGGGCAGCCTGGTCGTGGAACATTCTCTCTCCCTCAGGGTGAGGCTCGTTCCCGGCACCACCCCAGCCTCCGTCCTTGTTGGCATAGTCGAAGGCGTTCGCCCTGCCCGAGAGTTCGGGAATCGTGTTCGGCGGCAGCAGCGCCGGGACGATGAACGACGCCAGCAGGTAGCCGAGTGCGAGGCCCCCGACCCACATGCCGATGCGCGTTTCGCGCTGGCGGTCGGGAAGGCCGCTGCGGGTGGACTCACCGTCGTCGGACACTGGCCATAGCGAGCGAACCGGTTGCCATATGCTTTGGGCATGCAGAAGCGTGAAGTGGACCCCGGAGACGGGGATGGACATGGCCGAGGTCAACTTCAGGGACCTCATCGGCATCTCGCTGGTGCTCGGCATCATGGTGGCGACGATGGGCGCGTTCATCTCCTTCTTCGCCTCAGGAATGGGTGAAGATCCGGCGAAGAGTCTGCGCACTGGGGGCCTGATCGGAGGTGGTATG
>CATMIM010000291.1 GCA_950068635.1 uncultured Candidatus Poseidoniales archaeon | reverse complement strand
AGGGCGAGCATGTACGAGCACATCGCGGTCAGCGATGGAACGAGCGAGCGGACCATCTCGCATATCGAGCGATGCGAGGTGAGGCACCTGAACCACTCGACTTCTGGAAACCGGGTACCCGCTAATCAATCGGGTCGTCATCTGAATCGTAATCCTCAACTGAATTCGAATCTGAATCAGAAGTGTCGCCTGGAACAAAATTCCCAACGATGTACTTTTGAGGATTCAAGATTGAAGAATAGGTCGCCTTGCAGCAAACTATCAGGAGAACTATGCCACAGACTTGCAGAACTATGCCACAGACTTGCGGAATTGAGCCTGTAAATCCAAAACTTACTGCGCACCAAATGAGGGTTAATGCCCAGAACATTGCGAGGCCTGCCCAAGTGCCCTGTCCTGGTTCCACCTGAGATTGATCCCATTCCCGATCCGAATCAGGCAGACTCATTCCTCCTCATCCCCAAGCGGGCCGGTGACCAACCAGGCGTAGGCGGCGAGCAGCAACAGCAGGATGCCTATCAGTAGAACGATCATCAGCATAGGATCTGGGATGTCGATCGGGGAGAGCGTTCCCATCAGCCGAGCCAGGATGGTGAAACCGGCACCTGCGAGAGCAAGCTTCGGGACTGCTCTGCGAACGTCCTTCCACATGTGCAGATAGGGGATGAGCCCCTGGCGCTTGAACTGCCAACGATACCAGGCGATGTAGAGCAGGATGCCTCCGGTGAGCGCTCCGAGCCCACGGCTGAACGAAGCGTCGTCCCATGGTCCCGATGGACCTCCATCGAGGAATGATTGCAGCACGAGCACCACGCCGATGCCAGCCAGCACCCTCCACTCCGGCGGCTCGCTCATGTGGTCAGCGAGACGTCGGCTGCGCTTCAAGGGGTCGGCGCAGGCAGGGGGCCTTCGCCCGCGAGATGCCCACGCCACGCCTGCACACGGTCTGCATCACGCACCTCGAGAGTCGCCCACAGATCATCGAGTCCTGCCCCATCGGCATCGAGGATGTTCCGCGCAACAGAGGAGAATCCCTCTGGAACGACATCTTGCTGCCGGATGAGCAACTCACGCAGCCGCGCACGGCTGACATCGTCCCGTTCCAGCCAGAACTTGACGAGGAACCCGTGCTCATCGTCAGGATGGAGTTCGAGATAGTCACGCAGCACCGTCTGCGCCAGCAGTCGTCGCATGCGCACATCCCCGTGCTCGGCCAGTACGGCAAGACGGGATGTGATCTCTTGAGGAGAGAGGACCGCCAGTTGGCGCAGCGCGCTGGCGGCAGCGAGTTGGATGTCGACTTCTGAATCCGCCAGCAGTTCATCGAGCAGGTTCAGCGCATCGGTGCCTAGCACTCGCAACAGTGCGGGCAACACTTCAGCGAGCGCACGGCGCACCTGCAGGTCCCTACGCATCCTCACTGAGATGAGCACGACCTGCGCCGCCTGCTCGTCCAGTTCGAACAGCCGCGGCAGGCAGCCGACCAGTTCGGCGGCCACCTCGACCGGCTGGTCGCGCACCATCTGCTCGAGACGCATCGGGAGTGCGAGACCGGTGACCAGCGCCGGGCGTTCGATCATCAACCTCAGCCAGCTCACCAGCAGGGCGCGCCGCTCGAGATCCCCTTGCTCAAGTTGGTCGAGCAGCCAGTGAGAAGCGTCGATGCCCGCCTCGTCGGCGCCGACGGACGCCCCGGGGGCGTTCTCCGGCTTCCAGTCGACCTGGTGAGGACCCGGATCCTGCCTTGTGGGCCAGCTCCCGGGAGGATGAGCGAGGGCGATGCTCTCCAACATGTGGTAGCCGCGGTTCGTCGCTTGGGGTGTCGGGGCGCGGCACAATCCGTTGAGCAGTGAGATGCCGATGTACCAGCGATCTCCGTCGGGCGCATCGGGGTCGAGCGCCAGCCCCAGCCACTCCTCGCAGGTGGCGAACAGGATGCGCTCAGCGACCTCGTCGAGTCTCCTCAGCAGCCAACGCTCTCCCTCTTTCTGCGGGTCCACCGTCAGTGACAGGCGATGAGGGATGATCGCCTCACGGGCGACATCGAGATGGCGCACCATCGAAGCGCGGTCGATACTGAACAGGCCCACACCCATCTCAACCACCTTCGCCGGGGAGGCGGGTTCGACCACCGGCAGATCAGCATCACGAACGGGAGGTGGGGGCAGTGGCCATTCCAGCGTGCCGAAGCGCATCAGCTCCTGCAACAGTTCCACACAATGGGTATGGACGATCGCCGAGGTCTCTTGCCGGCTCCGTCCGAACGCCATCTCTCGACCCCTCTATTCAGGTCAGGGTGTGACCCCTGACTCATGCCTCCATTCGGGCATCAGATTTCAAGTTCTATGTTCAGGTTCTGGATGAGCTCCTTGTACCTGTTTCGAATTGTGACTTCAGTCACTCCAGCGACTTCGGCGACTTCTCTCTGGGTCCGGCGCTTACCACACAGAACACTAGCGATGTAGATGATCGATGCTGCGATTCCTGTAGGTCCTCTGCCACTCGTG
>CATMIM010000290.1 GCA_950068635.1 uncultured Candidatus Poseidoniales archaeon | reverse complement strand
CTCCGGCGTTCGATTCAGGTGGGCCGCCTGACGAGGCGAGTGCACCCCCTCCGAGCATCAGCAGCAGTGCGAGCGCGACAGCAGCGTGACCGAGGGAGAAACGCATGGCACCACCTATGGAGAATTCGACCTATGGTCGACTCATAACGATTGTCGGAGTGACTCCTGCCCCGCTGTAAAGAACGTCAGAGATCCTTGATGGCGGCGTTCAACTCGACCATCATCTTCTTGCCGTCTCCGAACAGCATCATCGTGCTGTCCTCGTAGAACAACGGGTTGTCCACACCGGCGTAGCCGACGCTCAGGCTGCGCTTGATGAACACCACGACCCGTGCCTTGTCGGCATCGATGATCGGCATGCCTCCGAGCGGTCCTTCGCCGCTGCGCGCCACCGGGTTCACGGTGTCGTTGGCGCCCACCACCAGCACGACATCGCACTCAGCCATCTCTGAGTTGATGTCGTCCATCTCGATGAGTTGCTCGTAGGGGACGTTCGCCTCTGCCAGCAGGACGTTCATGTGGCCCGGCATGCGCCCCGCTACCGGATGGATGCCGTACTTCACCTCGACATCCATCGCCTCCAGAAGGTCTGCGAACTCCTTCACCGCGTGCTGCGCCTGGCTGACCGCCATCCCGTATCCGGGCACGATGATGCACTTGGCGATGCCGTCGCAGACCATCGCGACCTCCACGGCGTCGCTGCCGATCTTGGTGCGCGTGCCCTTCTCCCGGCCCCCGCCGCCGAACGACTTGAACAGCACAGCCGGCAAGGTGCGGTTCATCGCCTTGCACATGACGAAGGTGAGCACGAGGCCGGCGGCGCCGACCATCGAGCCGGCGATGATGAGCACGTTGTTGCCGATGACGAATCCGGTGAAGGCGGCTGCGATTCCCGAGAGCGAGTTGAGCAGTGACACCACCACTGGCATGTCGGCGCCGCCGATGGGCATCACGAACAGGAATCCGAGCAGGCAGGAGACGGCGACGAGGCCGTAGATCCAGTCCGTGTTGTCCGGCTCCTGTATGGTGAGCCCGACCAGTGCCAAGGCGCCGATGAGGAGCAGTGCCTTGACGAAGTTGAGCCACGGTGGGCCCCATGTGGGGAAGTTGACCCACTTGCGCCGACCGCGGTCGTCCTTCTTGGTGAGCGGGATGTAGAATCCGCCCTTGAGTTTCATCATTGCAACCAGACTGCCGGTCAGTGTGATCCAACCGACGAGTGCAGTCATGCCGATAGCAATCCAAGTGCCGTAGAGTCCTATGCCAGCCTCAGGAACGTTGCCGCTCTGAAGCCGCCCGAGAACTTCTGACAATCCGACCAACGCAGATGCGCCTCCGCCGAATCCGTTGAACAGCGCCACCATCTCCGGCATTCCTGTCATCTGCACCTTGGTCGCCATGATGGCGCCGATGACCGCACCGAGCGCGAGGCCGCCGACGACGAGCTCCCACCCGATGATTCCGTCCGTCTCCATGCGCACCAGCGTGACCACCACGGCCAGCATCATGCCATAGGCGCCGAGGCGGTTGCCGCTGGGCGCCGTCTTCGGGCTGGACAGACGCTTGATGCCGAAGATGAACAGCGCTGCGGACAACAGGTATCCGATGTCCCAGACCACGGGGTCGACCATCTCAGTCACCTCCCTTCTTCCGCCGGCGTTTACCGGCGATCATCTCGAGCATGCGATTCGTGACCATGAAGCCGCCAACACAGTTGATGGTCGCCATCACCAGTGCGATGAAGGCGAGCGTGGCGGCTCTGCCAGGGTCACCGTCATTGAAGGCGGCGTTGGAGAGGATCAGCGCGCCGACGATGGTGATTCCCGAGATGGCGTTGGCGCCGGACATCAGTGGTGTGTGCAGAGTGGGTGGAACCTTGCTGATGAGTTCGAATCCGAGGAAGATGGCGAGCACGAACACGGTGATGCTGGCGATGAGCGCCGCCAGAGTCAACACCATCAGATCGCCTCCTGGATTCTTGATTGGTTGGAGTCGACTTCCCCACCTGAGCAGATGAGAACGCCTCCCATGCCAGGGACGTGGAAGTCATCCCCCTCAGGTGAGCCGTAGAGGATGTCGTCGTCGGGGTCGAGGGATAGTTCGCCCTCCTTGACGAGGGTTGCGACGAAGGTGGTGAGGTTGTTGGAATAGAGCATCGAAGCCGTGCTCGAGAGCAGACCCGGCAAATTGGTCGTGCCGATGATGGTCACGCCGTTCTCCGTGGTGATGACCTCCCCGGGCTGGGTGAGTTCGCAGTTGCCCCCAACATCCGCGTTCATGTCGACGATGACCGAGCCCGGCTTGAACGAAGCAACAGCGCTCGCTGGCACCGTGATCGGTGCCGGGCGTCCGAAGATCCTGGCAGTCGTGACGATGACATCGGCTTCCGCAGCGACTTCGCAGACAGTGTCGTTCACCTTCTGGATGAATTCTGGTGTCAGCGGCTTGGCGTATCCGGATTCATCCTCGAAGTCGTCCATGCCCTCGACCTCGATGAAGCGGCCACCGAC
>CATMIM010000289.1 GCA_950068635.1 uncultured Candidatus Poseidoniales archaeon | reverse complement strand
CCGAGACCTGCACGCGGCGGCTGTCGAATGGTACCGCACCCGCCGACGGGAGCCGGCGCAGAAGATCGAATTCCTCTATCACCTGCGCTACACGGGGGACAGCGAGGAGTTGGGTGCTGAGATCGCCACCACTGGTCGCCAACTGGTGGCATCGGGTCACATGGAACTGCTGGGAATCCTCGACGGTATCGAGAAGAGCGATGTCGAGGATTCAGCATGGGCGGTGGTGCTGGAGCTGCGCGGCGACATCCTCTCGATCCAAGGGAGATGGGAGGAGGCGGGGGCACTCTACGCCGAGGCGCTGGAGTTGCTCGACAAGAGCGACGACGGCAAGTTGTCGTCCGCGCGCATCTTCTCCAGCCAAGCGGACATCAACATGATGCGCGGCGAAATCGACACAGCGCTCGAAATGCATCGCGACGCTCTGGTGCAGTTCATCGAACTGGGTGATGCACTCGGCGCGGCGCGTACGTACAACAACATGGGCTACATCTACAGGCGTCAGAAGGACCTGAAGCGGGCTCTTGAGACATGTGAGAACGTCGAGATTCTGCTGGAATCTGAAAAGGACCCGTCGTTCGCCGACGCTCGCATCAAATTGGCAGCATCACTGCTTGAGATGGACGAGCTCGATCGCGCCCGAGAGCACGCGATGGTGGCTCACGACGAGACACTGGCCACAGGAAACATGTCGCTGCACGCGCGCGCAAGGGCAGTGCTCGGCCGCTTCTACGCCCGCAGCGGCGATCCGGAACTGGCGCTGCTCCACTATTCTGAGGCACTCGAGCAGATGAGCGAGGAGGCTGACCAGCACTCAGCCGTCGAGATCAAGCTGCTGCTCGGGGAGGTACTCGTTGACGCTGGTCGTCAGGACGAGGCTCTCGAGCAGTATCGGGAAGCGCTCGCCCTCGCCGAATCAAACGACTACAGAGTGCTCATCGGCGAGTTGCTCGCCCGTCTCGGAGAAGCTGCACAGGACCGGGAGCATCGCATGGAATACCTGCAGCGTTCGCTCACAGTCTTCCAGGAACTCGGCGCCCAGGACCGCATGCGCGAAGTGCAGGCGAAGGTCCACCGTGCGCTCATGGGAGAGTGAGGAAGCGCGAGCGGGACTTCCCCGGGCGGTAGCCTAGATGCCTGGTTGGGCAACCTGCAGTCGCACCTCTCCGCCGTCGAGCACCACCCAGACGGTGTCGATTCCGTTCAAGGACACCTCACCTGTGTGGGTGGTCGAAGCCCCCGCGCTGATCGGTCTGCGCGAGGTGAACTCTCTACTGCCATCTTGAAGCAGCAGCCCCTCATCATCGAGGAGCATCCTGAGTTCCAGACGTGTCGCCTGGGAGAGCAGGAGGGGTACTGGTTCCGCGTAGGTGACATTCTCCCCGAGGTGACTTGCCGAATCAGCCCGCTCCACCGCAGCAGCCACTGCGTCGAGGTTCTGGTCCATCGCCTCCGCCGTCCATGTCTTCTGTCGCGATGATTCGAGATCCCAGGTCCAGACGCTGAACAGCGAGAGGAACAGCAATCCCAGAAGGAACGTGAAGACGTACCCCAGTTCGGTCGCCGCCGCCGCCTCGTCCCTGCGCAGTGACGCCTGCTCGACCTCGCCTCCCATCATACGACCACCACCATCGACGATGTGATCTGGGCGAGTTGCAGGTTGAACAGGATCTGCTCTCCGCCAGCATGGTAGATCGACTCAGAACTCGAAGGCACCAGCTGCACCCAACCGACATGGTCGTCGAGCAGGTCGAGTTGGCCAGGGAAGGTGAGCCAATCATCCGAGAATGCCAGGTCTTCAGAGGCGTCCGCGGCGATTGCCGGTCCGTACGGGCCGTCCCACCCTCTGCGGATCTCCCATGCCTTCGTGGAGGTGAGCTGATCACGCTTGTCGAGGGTGAATTCGAGTTTGACCTCGCTGCTTCCGAGGGCCGAATCGGCCGTTGGCATGGTCATCTGCATGGTCACCGCCAGTCGCGGGCCCGGGCCTTCGCGTGAAGGTGGCGGAACAATCACCTCTGCGTGGAATTCAGGATGGTTGGTACCGACGAACCCACCTCGGAAGCCGATCTCCATCCCACTGACGCTGCTCTCGAACACGTAGTTCAGCCTTGGGAGATGAATCCCCCATGCCGAAGCCAGAACCAAGTGTGGAGAATCTCCTAGGGGGCCGCGCACCTTGAGGGCGAATCCCAGCATGTGGGTACCATCAGCCCACGCTGTCCTGAGTCCTTGGTCTCCGAGTTTGCTGACATCACTCCAGGGGAGGTCGACTTCAACCCAGCCTGACGCGCGGATTCCCAGATGGAGGCAACGCCCCTCGCCGTCCGAGCGCACCTCGGTCAATCCGTCAGGGCCACTCGAGGCGTAGACGCGGAACGGCATGTCAGGGAATGCGTCGCTGTTGTTCACTTCGATGCGCACGAGTCCCGATGCGCCAGCGGCAAGGCGGGCGGTGTGTGTGGCGCCGGTGTGATTGAGCAGCACGTCTGATTCCTCCCCGGCAGCGAGGTTGGTC
>CATMIM010000288.1 GCA_950068635.1 uncultured Candidatus Poseidoniales archaeon | reverse complement strand
CATGGCGACGCGCATCCCGCCGCACAACCTGCTGGAACTGACCGGGGCGCTGCGGACCCACATTGATGCCATCAAGAAGCAGTCAATGAAATCGAAGAAACCTGACAATCCGCCGAAGGTTGAACTCTCCGCTTACATGGAGCACCTCAAGGGGCCTGACTTCCCCACCGGAGCGACCATCCACGGGTTGGACGGCATCCAGGACATGTATGAGACCGGTCACGGTCGCTTCCACGTACGCAGCGACTGCACAGTGGAAGAGGACAGCCAAGGGAAGCGGATCATCGTACACGCGATTCCCTATCAGGTGCGCAAGTCAGCGATGCTCGAACATATCGCAGAACTGGTGAGCAAGGACACGGTGAAGGGCATCCGCGACATCCGTGACGAATCGAGCAAGGAGGGCATCCGCGTCGTAATCGATGTCAAGCAGAACGCCGACCCGCACGCTGTGCTGAATCAACTCTACAAGTCCTCCCGCTTGCAGGAATCATACTCCGCCAATCTGATGGGAATCATCGACAGTCAGCCTGTGCAACTCACCCTCCCTCTTATCCTGCACACCTGGGTACGCCACCGTGAACAGGTCATCGAACGAAGAACGCGCTTCGAACTTGTGAAGGCAGAAGCACGCATCCACCTGATCGAAGGTCTGCTGATCGTCGCTGCCAACGGCCGCGACATCACCGACATCATCCGCGACTCCGAAGACTATCCCGAAGTGCACGCTCGCTTGGCGAAGAAGTACAAGATGTCAGAGGTGCAGACCAGGGCCGTCTACGATATGCCATTGGGCAGGCTCACCAAGCAATCGGTCGGCAAACTCGAAGCGGAACAAGACGAACTGGGCGAGGCGATCAAGCGCTACAAGAAGATCCTCAAGAGCCGCGAGGAGATGCTCGACATCGTCATGGACGAATTGCAGGCGGTGGCGGACAAGCACGGGGATGCTCGGCGCAGTTACATCGAAGCGATGCCGCTGTCAATGGACCGCGAGGACCTCGTCGAGGAGCAGCCGATCGTGATCTCGCTCTCGAAGGAGAACTACATCCGGCACCTCCCCGCTGACGCCTTCCGTCTGCAGAACCGCGCCGGCAAGGGACTCAAGGGTGTGACCACCAAGCAGGATGACTTCCCGGAGAGCATCGTCGCCTGCTTCTCCAAGGACAGGCTGCTCATCTTCACCGACCAAGGGCGTGTCTACGGATTGCGTGCATGGGAGACGCCGAAAGCAAGCCGCCACGCCCGCGGCAGCCACGTGCGCAACCTGCTGAAGGGTTTCCGTCAAGATGAGAATGTGGTCTCGATCCTGCCGGTGAGCCGGGACATCCTCGCCGAACCGGATGGACACTTCCTGATGTTCGCCACCGAGCAGGGGAAGGTGAAGAAGACCGCCCTTGAGCACTACGTGCGCATCTTCCGCAATGGGAAGTACGCCATCAAGCTGGTCGAAGGTGACAGCCTGGTCAGCGTGCGCCAGCAGCAAGAGGGAGACGAGGTGGTGCTCATCTCCAAGCGCGGCATGGCATGTCGCTTCTATGCGGAAGAGGCGCGCGCCCTGGGCCGCGTCTCTCAGGGTGTGACCGGCATGCGCTTCAAACACGCAGGAGACACGGTGGTCGGAATGATCGTCACCAACAACTCGGAAACTCACATCCTGACCATCAGCAGGCGAGCCATGGGCAAGCGAACCCGAATGGGAACAGCCGAGAAGATTCCGGACCTCGATGCTTCGGGAGTGCAGAAGATCGACAAGCATGGAGATCCGAAGCAGAAGACCGATGGCTACCGTCGTACCCATCGCGGCGCCAAGGGTGTGCAGACGATGGCACTCGACTCAGAGGACTCGATCGTAAGCGTTCGCCAGATTCCGGATACGGACGACCAGTTGTTCATCCTCGCCGCGAGCGGCATGATGATCCGCATCCGGGCCGGCCAGACGAAAGAGACCAGCGGGCGTATCACCTACGGGACTCGGCTGATGGAACTGCGCGAACGGGATGATGCGGGCAAGCGGCTTGACAGTTATTCTGACCAGGTGATCGCCGTCGCCCGTCTTCCAGCTGAACTCATCGATGACGAAGCAGAGTTCGAACTCGACGAACTCGCCCAAGGGGAAGAAGAGTGACACTTCTAGGGAATTCGAAAAGCGCGACGAGGGAGATTCGAACTCCCGAGGGTAGAACCCACCGGATTAGCAGTCCGGCGCGATGGCCAGGCTATGCGATCGTCGCATCTGCCGTCGCCACCCGCGCTTTCGTCTTAAGGCGTACGGCTTCCCAATTGGATTCGCTTCGGACTTGATTCCTGAGGTGTGTTCCGTCTACCTGAACATATCGTCCAACTCCCCGGCCATCTCATCGATGAGCACCCCATCTCGTTCCGCCTTGGCGCGCAACTTCTCCGACTTGATGATGCGGCGCACTCCGCGGGCGCGGTTGAACACCAGCGGTATGGCGATGAGGTTGAGCAGCAACATGACCAGCGCGATCAACGCCACGGACTGGAACGCCTCAATGCCCAGATAGCCA
>CATMIM010000287.1 GCA_950068635.1 uncultured Candidatus Poseidoniales archaeon | reverse complement strand
GGCGTGAAGATGCCGAAGGCGGCCCGCTCGCCGTAGACGATGTGAACGAGATCCGAGAGCACGTCGAGAATCGCCAGGTCGTGCTCGATGACGATGACGCGATGCTCCTTGGACAATCGCTGCAGGATCTTCACCACGCGCATGCGCTCGTATATGTCGAGGTACGACGATGGCTCGTCGAAGAAGTAGACATCCACATCTCTGAGCAACGTGGCGGCGATCGCCAGCCGCTGCAACTCGCCGCCCGACAACTCACCCACCTCGCGCTCGAGCAGATGGTCGATGCCGAGTTCTGCAGTCACCTCGTCCATCGCTTTGCGCTCATCGGCATGAGCAAGGAGTTCGCCCACCTTGCCAGTGAACTGTTTGGGGATATGGTCGACGTACTGCGGTTTGACAGCCACTCGGACCTTGCCATCGAGGATGTTGTTGAAGTAGTCACGAAGTTCGCCCTTCGGTTGGGTCTCAACCGCCTCCGCCCAGGTCGGCTCCTCGTTCAGCCAGTCACCTAGGTTCGGCACCAGTGCACCGGAGAGGATGTTGATGGCCGTCGACTTGCCCATCCCGTTCTGCCCGAGGATTCCCACCACCTGCTTCTCACGCGGTGCGGGCAGCCGGAACAGACGGAACCCGTTCTGCGAGTAGCGGTGGATCTTGTCGACTTCCAGCTCCGCCGGCAGGTTCTGGATGATGATGGCGTCGAACGGGCACTTGTGGATGCAGATTCCGCAGCCGATGCACAGCGGCTCGGAGATGATCGGCTTGCCTGTACCATCGTCGAACACGATGCACTCGATGCCGTTCAGCACCGGCGGGCAGAACGCCCAGCATTCATGGTTGCACTTCTTCGGCTGGCAACGGTCTTCCAACAATACAGCGATGCGCATCCAATCCCTCCCGTTTGTTTCCCTTCGTGGTCCGTGTTTGATGATTGCTGCGCTCACTTGGAGCGCAGGTGGCTTCGAGTTCAGAGGCGCAGGAATCGCTGCTTGGTGTAGACAAGCGCAGCCATCGTCATCTTCTCCGCCTTCGAGAGCTTGACGGTGCCGTGGAACACGTCGCCGTCCCGCTTCTTGATCTTCTTTAGAACCGAGCGGTAGAACGCCATCATCGCCGCCGGTGAATACCTGGAGGAGCGGTCCAGCAGCGGCAGCAGTTGCTGCGCCCGGAAGTAGTAGGATTCGGCGCGCCCGATGAAGTCTGACACGAACGCCTTCCACCTGAGGTCGTCCGACAGGTCTTCCGTGAGTTCGTCCGGGTCGATTCCGTGCTTCTTCAACTCGTCGAGCGGCAGGTAGACGCGGTTCTCCTCGGCGTCTTCGACGACATCGCGGAGAATGTTCGTCAACTGCATGAAGATGCCCCACGCCTCCGCGAATTCCCGGGCATCGTCATTTTCGTATCCGTAGATCTCGATGCATGTGAGGCCCACCGTGGAAGCAACCCTGTAGCAGTAGCGGTAGAGGTCGTCGAACGTCTGGTAACGGTTGGTGTAGAGGTCATCCTCCATCCCGGAGATCAGGTCATCCATGTAGACCCGCGGAATGTCGTAGCGGGTGACCACATCCTTCAGCGCCATGAACACCGGGTCGGTGCTCGAGTACGCCGAATAGGCGGTCGAGAGTTTCTTGCGGAAGAAGAACAACTGCGCCAGTTTATCCTGGTAGGTGTCAGAATCCAGCACACTCTTGTCCCCGATCAGTTCCTCCAACTGTTCCCGATAGGCCTTCGCCTCAGGGTCGTCAGCCCCCGCGCTTCCGGGGAACACATCCACGTAGTCGTCGTCAGCGATGTCATCCGCCCGTCGGCAGAATGCGTAGTAGGCGCACATCGCCAGCCGCTTGTCGTCTGGCAGATACTTGAACGAGTGGTAGAAGTTGCCCGCTTCCCGCTTGGTCAGCTCCTCACAGTATGCGTAGGCCGCCTCGAGCATCTCGGGCGGGACCTCCTCCTCGGCCCAGATGGGTGCGTCGATGTCCTCGAACGGGTTGACCAGTTCACCCTGCTTGCCGATGACACCCATGAAGGCAGCCGCTTCCCCAACCAACTCGTGAGCGGTGATCGACACCGCGTGCACCGCGTCTCGGGTGATCTCGACCGCTGCTCTCAGCTGGTCGATGCGATCCATCTCAGGTGTCGGCTTACTCGTGGTTGACCTGGGGGTGGGCTCGAGGGATGGCTTGCGCTCGACATGCTCCACCAACTCTGCTTCCAGAGGGGTTTCAGTCACCTCGGCTTTCTCGTCCATGGTTCCTCATTCACGCCGTGCCGATGAATGCCCTAAGAACCTCACGGCCTTGGGGCCGTTACTGCTGGTTCGGCCAACCTCAGGCATTGCGTTCTGCATCGAGGAGATTCTGACTTCGCCGGCGCGAGGGCAGGGCGAAGATCGTCCTGTTCTTGAGTTGCTTGATCTCAGGGCGCAGGACCTTGATGCGCTTCTCGGCGTCGAGAACGTTCTCTGTTCGGAGCAACCTCAGCGTGCGCTGACCGATGAGCACCGGCAGCATGCAGGCGCCGCGCAGTCGGAACTGGCTG
>CATMIM010000286.1 GCA_950068635.1 uncultured Candidatus Poseidoniales archaeon | reverse complement strand
CCCAGCAGCCAGTCCAGCACAGGTGGTGGCGGTGGTCTCGAAGATCGTCTGGCCTGTACGCGCGACCGCCTTGACGATGCCACCCGGCGTCTCGCCTTCCTCTCGTATCCGGTCCATGACGTGAATCGAGTCATCGACACCTATGCCGAACACTATCGTGCTGACCATGGCGGTGAACACGTTGACGTTGACGTCGCCTCGGTTCATCAGCAGCGGCTGCCAGAGCACGACCACTGCCACAGCTGTCATCGTGAAGAAAGCCAGGCGAGGACTCCTGAACAGGAAGCACATCACGATCAGCAGCACGATCATCGTGGCGATGGTGGCGTCTCTCTGCGCGTCGTGGATGCCGAGATTGATGTCCAGTGAGACCGGCAGCCCACCAGTTAGCAGGGAGTTACTCACTCCGTCGACACCAAGCCCATCTTCGAGGTATGAGTCGATCAGTATGCGCAGTTCTTCTGCATACGACAGACGGATGTACGGTTGGTTGACGTAGACGAGGGTCTTCGTCTCGCCGAGGTTCGGCACAGGCTCGTTCATCAGCATCGAGCGCACCTCGAACGAGAGGGTGTCGAAGGCGACGTTGACCATCGCATCACGTGTCGTGAGCGTGGTCATGACCGCATCACCGCTGGTGATGCATTCGGGTTGCAGTACATCATCCCAGCAAGGAGAGTGCAGCAGTTCCCACAGGCTGCGGTCGTACAGTTCAACACCTGAGACATTGACGTTGATGTGTACAGCCTTGAGGATCGTCACCAGGCTGATGCTGGTCGTGTTCGCCACCCTGTCGATGCGTTCTGTCTGCATCTCTTCTATGCCGTCGAGCACACCTATGTCCCGGATAGGAGCTGTGTCGTTGTGTCTGCCTCGTCCGGTCGCATCGACGATGAACATGCTCGTCTGTCCACCATCGAACACCCGCGAGTACTCGGCAAGCGTCTCATAGGACTCCAAATCAGGCGGGACTTCATTCGACCCGGCGGTGATGTCCTTGCCGAACTCACTGCCGAGGTACCATGCACCAATACTACTGATTATCAGGGTGACAATCAACACCGCCCACACGCCGCGCACCGGTATCTCACCGATGCGCGCCCACACCTTCTCAGCCTGCTTCCCGCCCTTTTTCTGATAGCGTACCATCCATCCGAGCGTGGGCACCAGCACCATGCTGAAGATGAAGGTGCAGGTGATGCCGAGCACCAGCGTGATTCCGACGGTGCGCATCGGTTGGATGGGCACAAGCCATGCCCAAGCGAGCACGCTGAATCCGGCGATTGTCGTGATCGCCGATAGCAGCACAGCGTGTCCGGTGGTCATCACGGATTGTGTGGTCGCCTTGAGGTACAGGTCGGGGTCCCATGGATCGAGCACCTCTGGAATATCTCCGTCGCGTCGCGCCCTCCACACCTCCTCCGCGTTCTCCTCAAGCAACTTGTTGCGGTTCTCTTCGATACGATTGATGAGATGCAACGCGTAATCGACGCCGAGTCCAATCAGGATGGGACCTGCGGCGATGATCATCGGTGTGAGCATGATGTCCAGCAGCACGGTCGCCCCGAAGGTGACCGCGAGGCTCATCACGATCGGCGTGCCACAGATGATGAGCACCTTCGGGTTGCGGTGCAACACGATCATCGTGATGCAGACGAAGGCAAGGCTGAGCGGCAGCATGTCCTGAAGAGCGAGGTAGATGGCGTCTGAGACGTCGTGCAGGACAGGGGTGAGGCCGGTGATGGTGATCGCCTGGCGGGTGGGCAACTCATCCCAGCGCTCAGGATTCATGCTGGACAGCCTGAGGTCGGCGTAGTCGCGAGCACACAGGGCGTCGTTGTAGGGGTCATCGTCAGGGTTGTCATACGCCTGGCGAATGGCGGGATTTTCCGCGCAGTCGTCGAGCACTGATCTCAGGTGCATCAGGAACGCCTTGTGATCCTGGATGGCATCTCCCGAGGGGTCTGTACGGGGGTCGATGTCCGTCCCCTGCATCTCGAAACGGATTCCCATCACGATGACCGCGGTGTCGTTGATGTTGTCCCCATTCGTGTCGACTACGAGACTATCGAGCGCGCTGCCGAGATTGTCGATGATGTTGTCAACCTCTTCCTGGTTGTCGGGAATCACGTAATCCTCCCTTGGATCCTGCCCCATCACGGGGCATCCTTGCGCGGAGGTGAACGACGGAGGCAAGTGCTCTTCGGAGGCGCAGGCGAACCTGCCTGAGGCGGAGTTCGACTCCTTGACCAGTTGGGATACGCTCAGCACCCAGACGACCCCGTCCTCCCTGCCGCGGTCCTCTTTCGACCAGTCGATTCCTCTGGCGTACCTGCCTTCCGCCTTGTTGTCGTCATCACCTTCGAGGAAACTGATCTGTTTGAGGATGGCCACATCCGTGATGTCCTCGGTTCCCCGAATCGCCGGGTCGGCGATGGCGTTGTTCGTGTGGATGTAGAGCAGCACGATGTCTGTCGACCACTGTTCGCGCACCTCGAGCAGCAATTCGGTCGATTCGGCGCCGTCTGGCAGGGAGATCT
>CATMIM010000285.1 GCA_950068635.1 uncultured Candidatus Poseidoniales archaeon | reverse complement strand
CCCGCCCCCATCGATGGGCTCAGCTGGCATTGACGGACACGCCTTCGCTGTCGATGTCCCACTCGATGAGAGTCCATCCTGCCGCTTCGCACGCCGCTTCCACGAGTTCCCTGCGGCCCATGTTCGCAAGCAGCACGAGGCATCCCCCGCCACCGGCGCCGAGCGCCTTCCAGCCGAGGACGTTCCTCGCTTCCAGCAACGGGTCGACCACGGAGTGGAACGGGCCGTGCAATCCGGGGTCGAGCAGGTCGACTCCGCGGCAGACCTCGTTGAAGGCGGTGATGACCTCATCTCGCCTATCCTGCTGCAACCCGTTCGCCATCAGGCGGGCTGCCATGCGAATCGCCATCAGCCCTTCACGGACCTGCTCATCACCGGCGGCATAGCGCTCCCAGATCATCGTGTGCAGGTCTCCGGAGACATGTGGGATGCCGGTGTTGGCGAGCACCAGGTGCTTGCTCAGCCAGCGCTGTGCAGAACGGATGGGGCTGAACGGCATCTCCTCCACATCGTCACCCATGAACAGCAGATGGTTCCATCCACCGTGCGCCGCCGCCCACTGGTCCTGTCGGCCACCCTTGTTGCCGAGCAACGACTCGAACTGGAACGCCTGCTCGGCCATCGTCTGTCGCTCGGTATCCCCTAGTTCGGACATCCCCTCGATCGCCGCCAGCAAGGCGACGTTGATCGCTCCGGTGGTGCCGAGCCCAGAGCCCACGGGAACGTCGCAGGTGTAGTTCACCGACAGGATTCCGCCATCATCCACCTCCAAGGTGGCCCTGGCGTAACTGTCGATGGCGAGGTTGACCACCTCTCCACCTACATCGTGCGTGTACGGCGAGACATCGGTCCAGCCGCCTGCGAGGTCGATGCGCACCGGCGCCCGCGCCTCCACCTTGCGTCCCATCGAGCCGCCGGAGTCGTCCACCGCCATCAACCCTCGGCCTACTGTGGGGTGAGGTCGCTGAGGGTGTCATCGATGAGCGCCTGTCCCCTCAGCATGATCATGCCGCGCCACTTGTCTGTGGCCGGGTTGAAGATGTCCAGCAGTCGCTCCCGCTCTGGGCTCCCGAGCAATGCTTTGTCGGGCCTGCCACCCCATTGCGTCAACCGATTCTCAGCCCTCAGCGCGGCGATGACCTTCAGCGGTTTCTCCGTCCCGAACTCTTGGGTGATGAGCGTCCAGTCGATGTTCGGCCAGCGGGACTTGAAGCCATCCAACATTCCCCCGCGGATGCGATATGCCACTCCTGCATCAGGGTCGAGCGGCTGCACGGTCGGGCCGTAACGTTCCCGTAACGATGCGAACGCGGCGTCTCCATCCTCACCAGAGATGAGCAGTGAATCGACGCCGTGCGGACCGAGGCCGGTGTGGAAGTCGAGTGCGACGCAGCGTTCCACTCCCTCGAGCGCGCCCTCCAACCAGTCGAGCAGCAACTTCGGGGATTCGCACAACCCTGGACCTCCGAACTGCAGGGCGCGCGGACGTTCGTACTGTCCCTCAGCGACGTTCTGCTTCGCCGTGTTGAAGCCCATGCGCAGGATCACCCAGCCAGCCCTGAGGGCGAAGAAGTCCCAGCCCCCGGGTGCTGTCCTAGGGTTGAGCAGAGCGTTGAGTTCGTTGTAGCGTTCGGGTTCACCCACGTAGGCTTCGTCGGGGGGGAGGAAATTGCGATTCAGGTCGGCGTTATCCTCGTTCACCCGCCGCATCCATGCCATCCCCCACGGGTTCACCGCGTGCACCACGACGATCGCGCAGTCGTCGGGAACCTCCAGTTCTCCGGCCGCCCAGCGCTCGAGCAGTTTCACCTGCACAGCACATCCGGGATACCCCTCCACACCGTGCACTCCTGAGGTGTGCAGCAGCAGTTTTCGGGGGTTGTCCGAGCCGAGAATGCAGATGTCGATGCTCAATTGCTCATCTTGAGGTCCCAATTGGGAAATTGGCAGGGTTTCAAGCCGTCCATCGGTCGCTTCAGCGGCATCGATGAAGTTCTGCCGTGCCGTCACATACTGGTTGGCGAAGTAGCGCCATACCGGCTTGCTCTCGTCCATGTGCACGCCTCACTTGAAGCGCCAGGTGACAATCGACTTGGCCGGCACGAGGCCAACCCAGCCACCGCGACTGATCTCCTCTGGTTCACCGGGATTCTCCAGCATGTCACACAGATGGCACTCGAAGAGCTGCAGGTCGGTCTCGATCCTCCCTACCCACTTGCTCTTCGTCGGGTTCCACAGGCGCACGATCGTTCCGTCACCATCCTCGGCCGGCTTGCAGCAGGCGAGCAATGGTCGAGGGCCATCCCCCACGAGGCGGATGGCCGCGTTCGAGCGACCGCGAACCCCCTTCGAGAGCGGGTCGTCGAAGTAGCCGTTGAGTTGTGGAGAAGGGAGCCCTGGGAGCAGGCTCGTCTGGGCAGCCAACGCCTCGGCCGCCTCATGCGCGCCCGCCTTGTCCCAGCCGCCCTCGAAGGGCATCAATCCCCAGCGCATCCAGTAATCACCGAGGCACTGCGCGCCGGGCGCCTCGAAACAGGGGCCGGCGCGGTTGCGGCGGG
>CATMIM010000284.1 GCA_950068635.1 uncultured Candidatus Poseidoniales archaeon | reverse complement strand
CGGGAGTCGAGCCAGCCACAACCACCCCGGTCAAGTCGGGGCCGCGGGAGGACACTCTGTCCTCATCGGATAAGTTGGATTTACTCTCTGACTTGAATGACTGATCAAGAGGTCGCCTCTGCGGTCTGTCTCGAGCCTGCGTGAGGTAGGTCGGCCGAGTTCTCAAGCAGGGAGATAGCGGCTTCGAAAGCAGTTGCGTCGGATGGTTCTGGTAGTTCGGATGTGTCCGGTCCGCGCGGCAGTTGGATCCCCGGACCAGGGATACCATCCAGCCTGCTCGTCAACCTCTCAGAGGTTCGCAGCAGACCACCTTCCGTTGTCGCATGCCGTCGCTCCAGACGGAGGCAGGTCCAACGCTGCAGCCGCTCACCTACCTTGGTCAACCGCTCAGCATGCTTTCCTCGACTGGGTACCGTGAGCAGTCTGGCGGTCAATCTGCACAGCCGGGCCACCCTGAGGTCGCGGTCCGATTCCCCCGCTGCCTCGAGTTGGGCGTTCACCCCCTCTATGCTGCTCGCATCTGTGCCGAGAAGCGTGAGCAGCCGCTCAACGGGCGCTTCGAATCGAGCGAGCTCGGCCGCATCGGTCTGCGGTTCCATCTCGGTGTCTGTCCGGGCATCTTCTTCCAAAGGCGTATCAGGGCGGGCCGGTTGGTGTTCGGCAGGGCTGGGTGGCTGTTCCATTTCCACTTCAGCGTAGTCAGTGGGCCATAGAACCGGAGAATCGCTCGCATATGGATGGAGTTTGGTGAACGGCTCGGGCAGGCTCGGCTCGAACAGCGCGAACGAATGTTCTTCTTCCACAGGCTCGAGACCAGCGAGTCGCAGCGCGAACTGCGGGATGTCCTCCCACAACCCCTGCAACCGCTCGGGCCGACGTGAGTGTCTGCGCACCTCGTCGAGCAACTCTTGCTCACGTCCCAGCGGAAGCGCCAGCAGCCGTGCTCGCAACCGATCATAGCGGTCGATGGCGGCACGCATGTCCGGCAACTCCAGCCAGAGTCCGTTCGCATCCCGTTGGAGCCTCTCCTGCAGGCGCCCCACATCCCAGCCGCGCGAAGCCCAGAGGTCGAGTTCCGCCTGCGACTGGTCCAGCAACCTGTCACGACTCCCTGCGAGCGTTGATTCCAGGATCACCTCAGCTGAGACGTCTCCGGCCTGCAGTTCGGTGATCACTCGCTCGTATTCCGCGAGTGAGAGTTGCGCCGCGTCCAGTTCTCCGGGCCAGATCTGCGCCAGCCGCGCTCGCTCCTCGTCCAGTTGGTTCCGGTGGCGCTCGTTGCGCACCACCCGGCGCTGGATTCCCTGCTGCACCAGCTCCACGTCGTCACCGGTCACCTCGGCACTGCGCAACAGGATTCCCCAGTCTTCTGCTTCCTCCGCTCCCCTGAAACTGAGGTCCAGACGGTCGACGGTCCGCAACAGGTCGATGCACACCTGCACTCTGGGGTCGTGCTCTTGGACAGCCCCCCAGGTAAATCTCGGGTCCCTGGCGAGCAACCTCTTCCACGGTTCCGTCTCCACGCCGTTCTCTTCCCACGCCGCCAACGTCTCGTGAGCCTGCTGATCCCGTTCGTCCCGTCGTCCCGTCAGTTCTTCCAACAGGGATTCCAATTCGCCGACGAGGTGCACCTGTCCTTCGAGAGCGCTCAACTCGGCGCCAGCCTCTGGGAACAGTCGGGCCATCGGGATGAGGGCGCCCCACGCGCGCCGCAGCCGCGCCACGTCCGCCTGCAGGTCGACCAGCCCCACTTCGTGAGCGAGCAGGTCTGCTGGTTGCAGAGGATCACGTGCCTCGAGGTGGAACCCGGCGGTGCGCAGGCGGTCGTGCTCATCCTGCAACGCCGTCAGCCGCTTGGAGTGGTCATGCCCGCACTCCTCTACTTGGACGAGCAGGTCGCGCAGGCGCTGCTCGTCTTCCATCCTCTGGCAGAGTTCGGCTCGCTCATGCAACAGCGCCGCGGCGTTGTTGTCGTACGGCCCCACCGATTCATCGATGGCTTCCTGGATACGCAGCAGCAGTTCGTCCAGTTTCAGCAGCCGTTCAGCTGCTTCGTAGCGCTCCGACAGGGTCCCTGAGACCGATTGCATGCCCCATCCGCGCTGATCGCGCATCCAGTCCATCATCTGCTCGAGAGCGACGCGTCGCCGCTCCTGCCGATCGAACAGATTCGTCATCGCCATGTCGAGAGTCTGCTCCGGGGCAGCCTGCTCCAACAGCAGCAGAACCTCCTGTGCCTCCGGAATCATCGACTCATCGAGCCGATCGAGTCGCTCGACCCACCGCGTAAGTTGCTGGCTGCGCCCCTCCCTCGACCAGCGGTCGCGCATTCGGTCCGCCAACAGGTGCCAAGGCCTCCTCTTGCGCATGAGCCGGAGCCACTCACGCTCGACTGCCTGGAAGTTCATCGGGTCGCGAAGGCGAGAGAGAAGCACATCTCGTTCAGGCCAGGCGGCTGGCATGTCCTCCAGCCGTCCGCGCAGTCGCTCAGCAGCTTCGATGGTCCGCTCGGCGTGCAGCAGTCGCTCGCTCGCTCCCACCGATTCAGCCGCCAGATGCTGTTGCAGG
>CATMIM010000283.1 GCA_950068635.1 uncultured Candidatus Poseidoniales archaeon | reverse complement strand
ACTAGGAACTCGACAGTGCCCGCTCCGAGGTAGTTGACAGCGCGCGCGGCCGCAACCGCGGCACTCCCCATCGCCGCGCGGGTCTCGTCGTCGATCGCCGCGCTCGGCGCCTCCTCGACCACCTTCTGGTGCCGACGCTGCACGCTGCACTCCCGCTCGAGCAGGTGGATGACGCTTCCATCGCTGTCAGCCAGCACCTGCACCTCGATGTGCCGCGGGGTCTCCAAGAGGGACTCGACGTAGACCGTGCCATCCCCGAACGCCGACAGCGCCTCACGCTGGGCGGCGACGTAGGCGGCGTCCAGTTCTCCCGCTGAATGGACGGTGCGCATTCCCTTGCCACCACCCCCGGCACTGGCCTTGAGCAGAAGCGGGAACCCGACCCGCGCCGCCAGCTCCTGCAGCGCGTGCGTGCGCGCGGGCAGGTCGTCGGATTCCGAAAGCTCGCCCCCGGGGGTCACGGACACGCCCGCGTCGCGCATCAGCCGGCGGGCCGCCACCTTGTCACCCATCGATTCGATCGCACTCGCCGGAGGGCCGACCCAGACGATCCCGGCCGCCTCAACCACATGGGCGAACTCAGCACGCTCTGAGAGGAATCCATAGCCAGGATGAACCGCCTCGGCCCCCGTTGCGGCACAGGCGCGCATGATGGCCCCAATGGAGAGATAGGTGGCAGAAAGGTCGCCTTCGAGCAGCACAGCCTCATCTGCCAGTTCCACATGCAGCGCGTTGGCGTCGCCGCGCGAGTGCACTGCGACGGTCTCCAACCCGAGTTCACGACACGCGCGGATGACTCGGCAGGCGATCTCGCCCCGATTGGCCACGAGCACCTTCGAGAACGGTGACGGTGCCCCCTCCTGCCACTCGAGAGCAGCCACCCGCACCGCCTCCGCCTCAGTCCTCTTCGTCGGCACTGACGTACCAGGATGGCGTACCCCCATCGAGGAACGCCGACAGGCCGTCCTGACCCTCAGCACTACCGCGCATCTCTGAAGTCTTGTCGAGGGTCCACTCGCGTAACTCCTCATCACTCCCGCTCCAGCGGTCGAAAACAGCCACCAATCGCTTCGCTTCGGCGACCGCTGCAGGCCCGGTGCTGAGTATCTCGTCAATGACCACCTGTGTGGCAGCAGGGAAATCGTCAACCGAACCGCACACCTCATCGACCATGCCGATGCGCAGCGCCTCTGCGGCATCGATGCGCTTCGCCAGCGTCGCCAGGCGGCGGGTCTGGGCGCTGCCGATTCGACGATGGACGTATGGCCCGATCACCGCTGGCAATATCCCCAGTTTCCCCTCGGACAGTGCTATGCGCGCGTCGGACTCGACTATCACATGGTCACAGCAGGCTACCAAGCCAGCGCCTCCTCCCAGCGCCACACCCTGCACGTTACCGATGGTGAAACAGGGATGAGAGTGCAGGGAGTTGAACAAACGGTCAAGGCGCGCCGCATCCGCCCTGTTCTCCTCAGCGCTCTGCGCACCCGAGGCGCGCATCCAGTCGATGTCAGCGCCGGCGCAGAAGTGGGGGCCGGCGCCAGTCAGCACGACCACGCGCAGGAACGGCGCCCCTGAGCCATCGGTGAGCGATCCCTGTTCGGCGACCGACCGGTCCCTCGTCCATTCCAGCAATTGGGTGATGTCATCTATCAATTGAGGATTGAGCGCGTTGAACACATCATCTCGCCTCATGGTGAGGTGCGCCACCGGGCCTGCCACATCGAGAATCGCGAGCGAGGTCTGCGGCAATGAATCTCCAATTGAAGAATTAGACATTTCAATTACTCCTTCACATGCGGAAAACGCCGAATCCACCGTCCGGCAAGGGGGCGTTGAGCGAGGCGCTGATCGCCAACCCGAGAACATCGCGCGTGTCCCGCGGGTCGATGATGCCGTCATCCCACAATCTGGCGGTCGAATAGTAGGGGGAACCCTCGGTCTCATAGCGCTCCATGATCGGGCGACGGAACTCGTCGAGTTCATCACCCTCCATCTCCGCCGAGCCCTCGCGGAGCCGCTGATCCTGCTTCACCGCAGTGAGCACGTCCGCTGCCTGCTGCCCACCCATCACGGAGATGCGGGCATTCGGCCACATGAACAGGAAGCGGGGGTCGTAGGCCCGTCCGCACATGCCGTAGTTGCCAGCCCCGTGGCTGCCGCCGATGATGACGGTGAACTTCGGCACCGGAACGCAGGAGACCGCGCTCACCATCTTGGCACCGTCCTTGGCGATGCCACCAGCCTCGTAATCCCGGCCGACCATGAAGCCGGTGATGTTCTGCAGGAACACCAGCGGAGTGCCGCGCTGGCCACACAGTTCGATGAAGTGAGTCGCCTTGAGCGCTGACTCGCTGAACAGGATTCCGTTGTTCGCCACCACCCCGACGGGGTATCCATGAATGCGAGCGAATCCACAGACCAGCGTGGTGCCGTAGCGCGTCTTGAACTCGTGGAACCGGGAGCCATCCACGATGCGCCCGATCACCTCTCGCACATCGAATTGCGTGCGGTTGTCCTCTGGAATGATCCCGAGCAGGTCATCGACGCCAGGCGCGGGCTCCTCGGGGGG
>CATMIM010000282.1 GCA_950068635.1 uncultured Candidatus Poseidoniales archaeon | reverse complement strand
CCGCCTGCGCCTTCAGTTGCCGCTCAAGCGCGACGCGCATATGGCGGCGGACCGGTCGCGATTTGAGTTGGATCTCAGCCATGCGCACTATCCAACGCTGCATCGTCTCACCACACAGCGATTGGCCAGCCCTTCATTGACCTCTCGGCGTTCGGGAGACTCTCTGGAGGCCTGCGAATCAGTCGTCGTTGTGGAGTTCGATGCTGTCGACATCGACCGGCTCACCGTTGTTGCCGTTCTCTCTCTCCATCTTGGCTGCGTCATTGCGCTTGGCCTCGAGTTGTTTCAGGTACTCCTCGGTGACATCACCGGTGACGTATTCTCCAGTGAAGCAGGATGTGTCGAAACCATCGATGTCGATGCTTCCCTCACTGCACGCGGCGAGCAGGTCGTCGATGTCCTGGTAGAGCAGGAAGTCAGCACCGATGGCTTGACTGATTTCATCGGGTGTCTTCCCATGGGCGACGTACTCGGAGCGAGACGGCATGTCGATTCCGTAGACGTTGGGATGGATCAGCGGTGGGGAGGACGAGGCGAAGTAGACCTTCTTGGCACCAGCGGCGCGCGCCATCTCGACGATCTTGCGAGAGGTGTTTCCGCGCACGATCGAATCATCGACGAGCAGCACTGTCTTCCCCTTGAATTCAGATGGGATGGCGTTGAGCTTCTTGCGCACCGACTCCTCCCTCTCAGCCTGTCCGGGCATGATGAAAGTACGACCGACGTAACGGTTCTTGACGAAGCCTTCGCGAATCGGGACCCCGAGCGTCTCAGCGAACTGCATGGCAGCGATGCGTCCGCTGTCGGGTATCGGCATCACGACATCGACCCCATGGTTCGGTTTGAGACGCTCGAACTTGTGCGCCAGTCGCTCTCCGAGGTTCAGGCGCGCCTGATGGACCGACATGCCGTCAATCACTGAATCAGGACGGGCGAAGTAGACGTATTCGAAGATGCACGGGCTGCGCTTGGCGTCCGAATGACACTGCAGATCATAGATCTCGCCGCTCATCGTGAAGAAGAGACACTCTCCCGGTTCGACATCGCGCACCGTCTCGAATCCGAGCGAGTCGAGTGCAACTGATTCCGAGGCGACGCACCATTCCGTGCCAGCCTCGGTCTCACGCTTACCGTAGACCAGCGGGCGGATTCCGTGTGGATCACGGAACGCGAACATGCCCATGCCGGTGATCATGCCGACGATGGAGTATCCTCCGCTGATGCGGTAGTGGACCTCGCGAACGGCATGGAACACTTGACTGACATCGAAATAGGTCTCACCTTCAATGTGCACCTGCCGCTTCCCGAGTTTCTGCAGTTCATGTGCCAGCACGTTGAGCAGGACCTCCGAATCCGACGAGGTGTTGATGTGCCTGAGATCCTCCTGGTAGAGTTTGTGCGCCTGCTCCTCGGCGTTGACCAGATTTCCGTTGTGCGCCAGCGTGATTCCGTAGGGTGAGTTGACGTAGAGTGGCTGCGCTTCGGCCGTCGAGCAGGTTCCAGCGGTCGGATAGCGCACATGGCCGATGCCCATCGAGCCGGTGAGTCGTTGGATGTGTCGCTTGTAGAAGACGTCCCGCACAAGCCCGTTCGCCTTGCGTGCATGGAATTGGTCATCAGCGCAGGTGACTATGCCGGCCGCGTCCTGACCGCGGTGCTGGAGCACCAGCAGACCGTCATAGATCAACGGTGCGACCCTCGCTTCCTGAGTGCCCACGATGCCGATGATGCCGCACATCTGCATCCCTGCTCCGCCCGCTCAGCCGTAGGTATTTGGACATTGGGCCAACCGATGGATTCAGCCAGCCTCACGCTGGTGGCCGACGGTTGCGCTTGGCCCAGCGGAATCCTCGCAGGCGGGCCGTCGCGCCGTAGCCGCAGGAGGCGCACTTGCGCTTCTGCTTGTGATACGAGTGCCGACCACAGCGTCGGCAGCGGATGTGGGTGCTCTTCTGGCGCTTGCCCATGCTCGGTGTTCCCTTGCTCATGTACCCACCACTCTGCCAGAGGCAGCCCGGCGACCGTTGCGCCCATTATGAGCCTTACCCGGAGTACCGGTTCAACTCATTCAGCCGAATCATCACCTTCGGCGGCGGTGAAATCCTCTGAACTGAGTTCGAGGAGGGGGTCGTCCGCATGTCGTCTGCCGCTCACCAGTGCCAGCAGCAGTCCGAAGCAGATCCCGAGTGCCAGCAAGCCAGCGCACTCGGCGACCAGCAACCTGAGCACGGTCGTCGAGAACTGCGACCAGACATCACCCATCACCCCCGGAAGCAGCATGCCGGCGTCCACCACCCAGCCATAGACCAGCGCAGCCACGACGGTCGTCAGGAACATGCCGAGGGCCTGTTCGGTGATGCGCGCCTGTCTGTGAGCGAATGCCAATGTGAACATGAACAGCAAGCCAGTCGTCAGCATGAACGAGACCATCGCTGAGTGGAAGAAGCGCATTCCGATATCGACGTCGGCGACCTCACCGCGCACCTCGAGGTGGATGTTGGCCACGAAGATGCAAAGGATGAGGGTGAGCACGACCAGCGCCAGTGTCTGCCAGTCACGCTTCGCATCTCCGTCTCTG
>CATMIM010000281.1 GCA_950068635.1 uncultured Candidatus Poseidoniales archaeon | reverse complement strand
CGACCTTCTCGGGCAAGACGCTCGTCCTCGACAAGTGCACCACCTCGTTCGAGCGATCCGGATACGCCTTCGACCAGACGACCACCACCTGGACCGAAGTCACCGACAAGACCCTGCTTCGCTCCGACTCTGAAGTGTCACTCGAGAGGGACGGGGTCATCAACCGCAATCGCGCTGTCTCCTACGGCCTGCCCACCGCCTCGCTCACTGAGTTCCTCCCCGAACTGCTGCTCCCGCTCAAACCGGTCGACCTGCACAGCCTGTTCGGCAATGCCTTGCTCAAGCCCGGGAACACGGGGGCCAACGACGGCTGGACGTGGACGGTGGGAGACGTAATCCCGACGTCTGACAACCTAGGACTGAAGGTCTACGTGAAGAACACAGATGTCGAGCAGTGCCTCGGACACGCGCAGATGACCCTGCACGTGATCCCCGGCTCACCCTGGCCGGTGATGCAGCAGGTGGACATGAAGATCGAGAAGCCGCGCCACGATTCCCCGACCTGCGGGGCGTTCACCGAACTGTTGCTCGACCAGGCCTTCCCTGACGGGGCGCTCAAACTGCGTTACACGATGACGCGATTGACGCATTCAGAGGGCGTGGGCATGATCGACTGGGGTGCTGGATATGGAGGCAGGCCGCGCGCCGGAGATGACGTGCCCGAACCGGGGGAGGCGTGGGGCCAGGAGGGGCTGCACATGCCCGACAGCGCCAGCGCGAGCGAGACATCACGGCAGTGGCTGCTGGAAGCGGGGGTGCAGTGCATCATCACCAACGCCGGGGATGCGAGCGAGGCGGCGGCGGCGTTCTCCAACGGGGGCTATGTCTGGAGGGCGCACGACACCCGCGGTCAAGGTGCGCCGCAGTGGAACGTCTCATGGGTAGATGCCAATGGAGCCGGTTGGGTCATCGTCGAGCGCACTGACACAGACGGCTCATGCCAGGTGGTCACCAAGGGGGGGTATGACTCCGACGCCGCACCCGATTTCAAACGCGATGGGATTCCCGAGACGCTCAGCATCGGTGAGGTGGAGCAGCGGTTGGCAGACGCCGACCGCTACCCGGTGCTGGCGAATGAGATCCTCACCTCCGGAGAACTGCGAGATGACGTGAGCATCGGCTACGTACTGCAGCTGCCGCCCGACTCGGGCGACCTGCTCGATTTCTCTTCGTTGCTCGACCAGTATAGGGAGGGCGGGGTCGTGGTGAATGGCGAGCGGGAATGGAGCGAAGCCGGCTTCTCGCACACGCTCTCCTACGCCATCGACGCTGAGCGCGCGCGCATGGTCGGCTGGGTCATCAGTTCCTCGAATTCGTGACGCCGCGCCTGACAGGCAGCGTCATCCTGAAAGGTGGTTGCAAGCCGGATGGCGCTGGGTGGCACCCATGAGCGTCGATTCCAGCGATGAGCCGCAGCAGGAAGAATCTCTGCCTGAAGCGAAGCTTGCGCCTCAGGTATTCGATGTCGAGTTCACCGAGGAGGAACTCACCTCTCCGTCAAAGAAAGCAGACATCGGCCAGGCAGAGCCCCGCCCGGCGCTCGACCTGCCGACAGCCTCTCCGACTCCAGACGGCCGCGCACGCGTGGTCACGGTCATCAACCAGAAGGGAGGAGTGGCGAAGACGACCACGGTCATCAACGTCGCCGCTCGACTGGCGACCTTCGGAAACCGCGTGCTGGTGGTCGACTGTGACGCACAGGGAAACTGCGCCACCGGCATGGGCATCGACAAGAGCCGGGTGCGGGCGGGAACCCGCACCCTGCTGCTCGAGCCGGAGAAGGCGATCAACACCCGGCATGCGACCGCGGTGGAGAACCTGCATCTGGTCGTGGGCGACCGCTCGCTGGTCGGGGTCGAGGAGGAGTTGATCTCACAGTTGGGTCGCGAGCGGAAACTGGCTGAAGGATTGGAGCCGCTGTTGCCACATTACGACATCGTGCTCATCGACACGCCTCCGAGCCTCGGTCAGGTGACCATCAACGCGCTGGTGGCGGCTGACGCGGTGCTGATTCCGGTGCAGACGGAGTACTTCGCGCTCGAAGGGCTCGCACTGCTCGCATCCACCATCAGGGAGATTCGCCGCCGCCTCAATCCGCGGCTCGGAGTGGATGCCGTGGTGCTGACGATGCACGCGCCCACGCTGCTCAACGCGCAGGTCGCCGCGCAGATCCGCGAGACCTTCCCGGACCTCGTGGTCGACCCACCTGTGCGGCGCAACATCCGCATCGCTGAGGCGCCCAGCCACGGCGTCCCCATCCACGTGCACGCGCCCGACAGCGCCGGGGGTCGGGACTATCTGGCACTGGCCAAGGCGCTGGCCGAGCGTTGGGGGCTCGCCAGCGAGGTGGTCGGGTGATGGGGGCGGACGAGTGAGCGGTGACGACGAGAAGGCCGCTGGCCCGAAGAAGAAGGGGTTGGGTCGCGGACTCGGGGAGCTGCTGGAGCAGCATGACACCGACCTGCCCTTCCTCGACGCCTACGGACCCGAGGACGGTCACGCCGAAGATGACGAGGCGAGCACCTCCGCAGAGATGCTGGAAGCCCTCGCCCGCCTGCTCAGGTCACAACTCGGCGATGAGCGCATCAAGATCGAAGATGCTG
>CATMIM010000280.1 GCA_950068635.1 uncultured Candidatus Poseidoniales archaeon | reverse complement strand
CGAACTACACCTTCCCCGATGTGTCGGATGAGGCGGGTGTCGGCCTGCTCAACTCGACGGCGATCGGGGCTTCGTGGGCGGACTACGACAATGACGGCGACCTCGACCTGTACATCTCGAACTACGGCTGGGCTGACTTCCCCAACCTCACCACGGGAACCCAAGGTGTGCCGAACATCCTGTTCTCCAACAACGGTGATGGGACGTTCGAGGATGTCACCTCATTCGCGGGTGTCGGGAACCCCGGCCATTCCACCAACGGCATCTGGGCTGACTACGACCACGACGGCGACCTCGACCTCTACTCGATGAACGCCGGAATCGTCGACGAGCGGGTCTTCGTTCTGCACACCGAGACGAACATACTCTACCGTAACAACGGCGACGGGACGTTCGAGGATTACACGGCGGAAGCGGGAGGGGTCTCGGGACAGGACCTGCAGCCGGACGCGGACAACACGCCGAAACTCGGTCCGATGATCTCGATTCACGGGACCGCCCCGACCAATCCCTCGGCACAGGTGATCATCCAGGGGGAGCTGGGAACATCCGGTGCCGGCAGCGGCATCTCGTGGGCTGGTGTCTGGTTCGATTACAATGACGATGGATGGGAGGACCTGTTCATCGCCAGTGATTTCGGCATCTCGCCGCTGTACCGGAACGACAAGGACGGCACGTTCACAGTGGTTACCCACGACGCTGGGCTGAGCGACCCTGGCACGGGAATGGGAGCTCACACCGCCGATTACGACAACGATGGCGACTTCGACCTGTGCCAGACCAACTTCGGTCCGAACTACCTGTGGCAGAACCAAGGCGACGGCACCTACATTCAGATGAATCACGCGCTGCTGGAGCGTCCGGACGAGAAGATGGTCACCGTCAACTGGGACTGCCACTGGCTGGACTACGATCTCGACGGGGACTGGGATCTGTGGTACGGTGCCGGGCGCATCAACACCTATGTCTGGGTGCAGAACAACTCGCTCTACCAGAACGTCGGCGATGGCGTGCTCGTTGATGTTACCGATCAACTCGGTCTGGGAGGGCACACCAAGACGATGGGCGCGGCGATGGCCGATTACGACAACGATGGGGACATCGACATCCTGCTCGGCGACGCAGACGGTCCCATCCGCCTGTTCGAGAACAACGCTGCCCAGGTATCCGGCAACCACTGGCTGAAGGTCTCACTGAACGGCTCGGCGTCGAACATCAATGGCATCGGGGCGCTGGTGACGCTCGAATTCGAGGACGGCAGGACCATCCGGCAGCAATCCTACGCTGGCGATGGGTACCTTGGTAGCGGCGACCCGGCAGTACACTTCGGGCTCGGACAGGAGACGAGCGTGGCCGAGGTGCGCGTACTGTGGTCGACCGGACACACGCAGGTCGTCAAGGACGTCGCCGCCGACCAGACGCTCGTCGTCGATGAGCAGTTGCCACCCTCGGGGGGCCAGATTCAGAACATCATCCTGGGATTGCTGGGGTTGGCGGGGGTAGCGCTGCTCTACCGCAACATGCAGTCTAGTTGAGCATCACGCTCATTCGTCGAGGTCGTCCTCGGATTCAGGCTCCTGTTCATCCTCATACTTGGCAGTGAGCGCCAGCACGACCGCAGCGGCGATCATGCCACCGATGAGCAGCAGCATCGGGTCGAATTTGACACCGCTCTCACCCTCCGTATCGACCCCGTCGCCATCGATTGGCTCGCCGTTGCCGGCCACATCCTGTACTGGCGTGTGCGGAGCGTTGTTGCCCGAGCCGGCGCAATCCATGTTGTTGACATTGGTCTCTGCGAAGAACACGTCGCATTGCAGGTCCCTGATGTCGGTGTTGCGCAGGATCACGTCTGAAAGTGTGGTGTTTCTCAGGTCATTGCGGATCGACTCCAGTTCGGGGTCGGCTTCCCACCAGTGCGAATCACCGTCGCGGATGCGGCCGAACTGGTCCATGATGACCGCTTTCATCGTCTCTCCGAGCACTCCGTCGGACGGATGGTCCTCGGCCAGCATGCCGATGAGCGGGTCGATGTCGTCGATGTCCCCGTAGAGGGTCTCGAGTTCGGCGTTGGTGGCGTTGTTCGAGGAGATATGACTGAAGTTGGTGAGCGCGGGCAGACCGAAAGCCACCCTGATGGTGTTGTAGTCCGGTACTCCGTGGTCCCTACCGCGCTGGATGTCGATGGCGCACAGGTCGGCGCCGAGTCCGCCTGGGAAGCCGAACAACTGGTTGCGCAGGTTCTCACCGAAGAGCAGGTCGTTGGCCGGCTGCGTGTTGGCGGCCAGGCCACGCAGAAGCGGGTCGACGCCGCCCTCGTCGGTGACCGGCGAGGTCGTCCAGAACCCGTCCTTGAGTTTCAGGTTGCCCTGGGGGATCGGTGTGCGGTCCTCCTGCAATCTCAGCAGGTTGTCGCCGATCTGGCTGTGCCCCATGCGAAAAGCGACCGTTGCGAACACGCTGCGCATCGCCGGGTCCATGCTGGCGTTGAAGCCGGAGTAGGCAGGCATCGTGATGCCGAGCGACGGCAGGAATCCCTCGAAGGTGATGACACCTATCTCAGCGGCGACGATCTTGCGCGCCCGCTGGTAGATCTGCTCGTCGCTCCAGTCAGGGTTACGCTCGGCGATGTCGTCAGCCAGC
>CATMIM010000279.1 GCA_950068635.1 uncultured Candidatus Poseidoniales archaeon | reverse complement strand
GCCGACCTGCTCATCCCCGCGCTCGCCGAGCGACTGGTGGAGGCCGGAGCTGTGAGCAGGCCGGAATGGGCCGACCATGTGAAGACCGGAGTCCACCGTGAGCGGCCCCCTGAACACTCCGATTGGTGGGAGGTCCGCGCTGCCGCTATTCTGCGCAAGATCGGCCTGCTGGGTCCTGTTGGAGTCAACCATCTCGCTCAGGCTTTCGGGGGCTCGCGCGACCGCGGCGCCAATCCCGACCGTGCGCGTGCGGGGAGTCGCCATATCATTCGCAGCCTACTGCAACAACTCGAACATGCGGGCTTGATCTACCTGCAGATGAACGCACCTGCGACTGTGAAGCTCGGACGTAACCTGACCAGCGAGGGGCACCGGCTTCTCGATCAGGTCGCCAGCGCCGTTCGGCCGCAGGCGGAGGAACTGTACGCGGGCTTGGGGAAGTACTGAACGCAGGTGATTCGAGGTGATCATGAGCATGTCCTCCGATGATGAACTGGCTCATCTGCGCGACGCGCGCAAGCAGGAACTCGTCGAGCAGATGCAGCGGCAGGCGGAAGCACAGGTGGAGGTAGAGCAGCAGCAGGCGGAGGCCCAGCAGGATGCGGAACAACTCACTGAACTGATGCGCACCATCCTGACACCCGACGCCCGACAGCGACTCGCACGCCTGGAACTCGCTTACCCGGAGCTCGCATTCACTGTCAAACAGCATCTGGCAGTGTTGTCGGATGAGGAAAGAATCGCTGTTCCCGTTGACGATGAGATGCTGAAGCGCATCTTGGCTGGGCTGTCGGATGACCGACGCGAGACTTCAATCCGCAGACTCTGAGGTGAATGAGATGGCACGACACAAACCGAATGCGAAGAAGAAGCGTCTGATGAAGGTGACCAATCGAAACCGCCGGGTTCCTGTCTGGGTGATGCTCAAGACCGCTCGCAAGACCACCACGCACCCGAAGCGGCACACTTGGAGACGCAGCAAACTGCAGAGGTGAGCATGAATGGCAGAACTAAAGTTGTTCCATGGCACGCGCCATTACACGATCCCCCTCCGGGCAGCCTGGCACGTTCCACGTACCAAGCGCGCTGCACGAGCGATCACCGAGGTGAGGAATTTCGTTTCCCGGCACATGAAGGTGCAGGAGGACGAGCAGATCTGGATTGAGGAGGCGATCAATCACACCATCTGGAGTCGTGGCATCCAGAAACCCCCGCGCAGGATTCACATCATGGTCACCCGTGAGGAAGGCTTCCCCATAGAAGTGAAGCTCGACGTGGACAAGTATGCAGGGGGCTGAGCAGCATGGGGAACATCAGACCGTCATTCATCAAGATCCGCGCCATCCGGCTTGTGGAGGAGTTCCCCGACCAGTTCTATCCGACTGAAGAGAATCCTCTGTGCAACTGTGGAGAGTTGCATCGATGTGCGAAATGCAATCACGAGATGGCCTACGAGGAGGACAGGGAGCAGTGCACCGCCATGATCCCAAACGCCAAGGGGAATAAGCAGAAGCAGTGCAAGCACAAAGTGTTCGAGAAACCCTATCGTCGGCACCCAACTGCGTTCGACCACAACAAGGTTCAGGTAGAACAGTTCACAGACCTGGTCGACGACGAAGGCCGTCTGGCCAACAAGCGGCTAAGAAACTGGATCGCCGGGTACGTCACCACCTACGTGCAACGCCGCACGGACTGACATGGGTGGTCGGTCCAGTGTCCGCACAACTGGTGTGGGACTGGCAACATGAACCGGTTTGTGTTCGCCACCCTGATCAAGAGGTGTTGGCGGCGTTGTTCACACATCTGGGTGATATCGGCGTGAACAAGCGCAGCATTCCGCTCCCTGACCGAGAATCTGGGGACGGCGGTTGGATTCTGTTCATCTACCAACAATCCGACCGCGCCTCACTGGAATCCTGGCAGCCCCCAGAAGAATGAGGAGTTCGTGATGGGGGAGCGCCTCAACATCCCGCTGCCACAGCGAGCGGCCCAGATCATCGTGGTCCTCGTCGAGCCAGAGGTGCAAGGAAACGTCGGGGCTGTCGCTCGCTCCATGCTCAACTTCGGGTTCGCCGAACTACGGGTGATCTCAGAACAGGGATTCCTCATCGAGGACGAGGCATGGGCGCGTGCCAAGCACGCCCGTGAGGTTCTGGAGCAGGCCGTCGTTCATGCCACCTGGGACGAGTGCATGGAAGACATATCGTTGGTCGTAGGCACCAGTGGCAAGCGGGAGACTGGCTCCAAGGTCGTGTTCCGTCATTTCGTGCTCCCTGATGAGTTGTCACAGAGGTTGGGCGAGGTGCAGGGGAAGGTCGCCCTGCTGTTTGGCCGCGAAGGCGTAGGTCTGTTGACTGAAGAGCTGCAACGCTGCGACTTCCTGGTCACGCTGCCCACCTGGGAGGGGTATCCGATCCTCAATCTCAGTCATGCGGTCACCTTGATCCTATACGAACTGCACAAGCAGTTGCTCGCTGATGAAATCGGGCAACAGGAGGGCCTGCCGCGCACGGTCGAACCGCAGAGACTGCTCGACCCGGAGTTGCGCAGGGTGCTGCACGAAGTATGCGACGAACTCTCCGAGGCAGTCAGCATCGATGATGGAAAGCGCAAAGGTGTCGCCGAGACGCTGAAGCGCACCATCATGCGCGGAATGCC
>CATMIM010000278.1 GCA_950068635.1 uncultured Candidatus Poseidoniales archaeon | reverse complement strand
GATTGCAGAAAAAATTCGGGATTCACTCAAGTCTGGCGCGCGGGATCGGGTCACCTACCATGTCGGGCGTCCCGGCAACGAAGGATATGTGGAACGGGTGCTGAAGGCGTGGGGAGTCGACGGCCACAACTCGCACACCAACATCTGCTCATCGGGAGCGCGCCTCGGCTACTCCATGTGGCACAAGTTCGACCGACCGAGCCCCGATCACGCCAACGCCAAAGTCATCCTTCTGACGAGTTCTCACCTCGAGACTGGGCACTACTTCAACCCGCATGCGCAGCGAATCATGGAGGGGATGATGGATGGCGCCGAACTGATCGTCATCGATCCCCGACTGTCGAACACCGCCGCCTTGGCTGACCACTGGCTACCCACCTGGCCGGGCTCCGAGACCGCCCTGTTCCTCTGCTGGGCGCACATGATCCTCGAGCAGGGCAAGTACGATCGGGACTTCCTTCGCGACTGGGTCAACTGGGACGCCTGGCTCGCCGCCGAGCACGCGGACGAGCCGCAGACCTTCGAGCGCTTCATCGAGCTGTTGATGGACGAATATTCGGAATACACACCCGAGTTCGCCGCCGCCGAGTGCCAGATCCCGGTCGAGCAGGTCATCGCTGCGGGTAATGCCGTGGCAAACGCCGGGAGTCGGCTTTCTACCCATGTCTGGAGGGCGGCGGCCATCGGGAACCTCGGCGGCTGGCAGGTGGCGCGGGCGCTGCATTTCCTGAATGTGCTCACCGGGAGTGTGGGCACCGTAGGTGGGACGGCGCCCAACGCGTGGGCGAAGTACACGCCGACCCTGTTCAACGAGCCGCCCGCGCCCGACGCCTGGAACGAACTGCACTTCCCACCGGAATACACGCTCAGCCACTACGAGATGAGCCAGATCCTGCCGCATCTCATCAAGGACGGCCGAGGCACCTTGGATGTCTACTTCACGCGGGTGTTCAACCCGGTGTGGACCTATCCTGATGGATTCTCGTGGATCGAGATGCTCTCCAACAAGGAATCGATCGGCTGCCACATCGCTCTCACCCCGACGTGGAACGAGACCGCCTTCTTCGCCGACTACGTGCTGCCGATGGGCCACGCCTCCGAGCGCCACGACATCAACTCGTACGCGACCCAGTCGGGCAAGTGGATCGCCTTCCGACAGCCGGTTCTCAGGGAATACGCCCGCCAACAGGGCGAGCAGGTCCAGTTCACCTACGAGGTCAACCCCGGCGAGGTGTGGGAGGAGGACGAGTTCTGGATCGAGTTGTCGTGGCGCATCGATGACGGAACTATGGGGATCCGCGAGCACTTCATGTCGCCATATCGCGAGGGCGAGAAGATCACCGTCGACGAATACTACCAGTTCACCTTCGAGCAGGTTCCGGGGCTGCCCGAAGCCGCCGCCGCGGAAGGACTGGACGCGCTCGGCTACATGCGCAAGCACGGAGCCTTCCTCATCGAGGAGTCGACTTACAGCAAGCACGACGAAGAGGTTGCACACGAAGAGGCTGGAGTCGAGGTGAACGGGGGGCGCAAGGTGGGTTTCCCCACCCCATCCGGGAAACAGGAGTTCTACTCGCCGTCGATGGTCGAGTTCGGCTATCCCGAGCACGCCATCCCGCACTACCGCGTGAAGAGCCAGGTCCACCCCGACAACCTCACCGGGGACGACGAGTACTGCCTGCTGCCCAACTTCCGCCTCCCTCAGCACATCCATTCACGCTCGGCCAACGCCAAATGGCTCGTCGAGATCGGCCACCGAAACCCGATCTGGATCAACCCTCTTGACGCCGCCAGACTCGGGGTGGACGAAGGTGAGCTGCTGAAGATCGAGACCGAGATAGGCTGGTTCGTGGACAAGGTGTGGCTCACCGAGTCCATCAAGCCCGGCGTGGTCGGCTGTTCACACCACATGGGTCGATGGCGCCGCAAGCAGGACGCCGGCAACCATCTGCTGACCAACACGGTGGACATCGAGAACCGGGGCGACGGCAAATGGCGCATGCGCACCCTGTCGGGAATCGAACCGTTCGAATCCGAAGACCCTGACACCAGTCGCCTCTTCTGGAGGGATGGCGGCGTGCACCAGAACGTCACCCACGCGGTCCAACCCGACCCGATCAGCGGAGCGCACTGCTGGCTGCAGAAGGTCAGGCTATGCAAGCCCGCCGCGGGTGAGAACTACGGCGACATCGAGGTTGACACGAACAAGTCCTTCCGATATTACAAAAAGTGGAATGATTGGGCGCTGAAGCGGGAAGCACACCCGAGGGGAGAGCGCAGGCCGTTGTGGATGAACAGACCTCTGGCACCGCGTGAACACCATTGGTATCTCAACCGCGACGAAGCGTGAACTCGATGGATCCACTGATGATTGGCGCTGTCATCCTGATTCTGCTGACCGCATTCTCATTCTCTCCGTTGGGCCTCGGTGGAGGGGCGCTGTTCGTGCCCATACTGCACTACATCGTCGGCTTCGACATGCATCTGGCCATCGTCGCCTCGCTCATTCTCGTATGGAGCGTAGCCCTCGGGAGCCGTGCGGCGCACGAGCACGACGGATTCACCGCCAAGAAGAGAGGCAAGAAGGGGATTCCGACCGCTGTGGTCGGTGCGGTGATCGGTGCGCTGGTGGCGTTCATGCTCATCGAGCACGTCAGTGACCTGATCATCAAGGCCGCAGCG
>CATMIM010000277.1 GCA_950068635.1 uncultured Candidatus Poseidoniales archaeon | reverse complement strand
ACCAGTCGTTCCACCGCCTTGAGCGCTGAGCCCCCGGTGGTCGTCACATCCTCGAGGATGACGCACCTGTCACCCGCGGAGAGGGTGCTGCCCTCGATTCCCGGTGGGTTTCCGGTCTTGCGCCCGCCCCTTCCCTTCGCCTCCTTGCGGATGATGAATCCGTAGAGCGCCGAGCCGATCGGTGCCTTGGCGATGGCGATGCCGGTCAGCGGGACCGCGCCCAGTTCGAGCCCGCCGATCGCGTCGGCATCGAGTCCTTCGAGTTCGGCGTGGATCAGCACACCGAGCAGGTGGGCGCACTCGGGGTCGAGCATCACCGGTTTCATGTCGAAGAAGTGCCGGCTGGTGCGCCCGCTGGCGAGGGTGAACTCCTCTGTGTCCGAGCGCAGCCAGGCGAGGTCGCGCACCTTGACGACCAACCGCATACGCGCATCAGCGGTGTTGGTGGTCTCGCCCATCTGCTCGCCGAACGCCGCTCTAGACCTGAGCCGAATAACCTTCGCTGAACTCCACCACCTTCAGCAGGGAGCCATCTCTCCCCGACCGAACCCTCATAGACGCTCGCAGAGGCACTGGAGCCGCCGTGCCCGGGCCACGCGTACGATCAGCGCTCACAGGGTGGATTTGAGGGGACAGAATGCCAGCAGGATGGGACGAGCAACGGCTTTCTGCCGAGCTTGACGCATATCAGGAGTGGCTCGACGAGCGCGCCGACGAGATCTACCTTGTCGCCGAGGAGGCGAAGGCGCTCGGGAAGGACTTCAGTGAGGTGGTCGAGATCCCGCGGGCCGCCGATCTCGCTGGGCGCACCGAGAAACTGCTCGAGGAGTATCTGGACGGCATGGAGATAGAGACCGAGTTGCGTCAACTGCTGCTGGAGCATGAGGACCGCGAGGAGACCGCCATCGAGATGGCCACCCGCGTCGCCAATCGCATGCACGCCCGCACGAAGGACCTCGTGAAGGCGATCGATACCGGTCTGCGCGTCGGGCTCGCCATCCTCACCGAGGCGGTGCTGGTCGCACCGCTCGAGGGCATCGGCCGCGTCCAACTGCTGCACAACGAGGACGGCTCACAGTTCGTCTCCATCGATTTCTGCGGGCCCATCCGCGCCGCAGGCGGTACCGCCCAGGCGCTTGCTGTGCTCATCGCCGACGTCCTCCGCCGCGAACTCGGGGTCGGCGCGTACAAGGCCCGCTTCGACGAGGTGGAGCGGGTGAAGGAGGAGTTCGGCCTCTACCGGGGCAACCTGCAGTACCGCCCACCGCCTGAGGAGATTGAGATGATCGTGCCCGCATGCCCTGTGATGGTGAACGGGGAGTCGACGGAGAACATCGAATGCTCTGGTTACCGCGATCTCGAGAACATCGAGGGCAACCGCGTGCGCGGTGGAGTCGTGCTGGTCATAGGGGAGGGGCTGTGCCTGAAGGCGCCCAAGGTGCAGAAGCACACAGAGAGACTGCAGGTACCCGGCTGGGAATTCATCACCCACTTCGCCAACAAGGGGAAGGATTCCGAGGAGAATGGTGGGACCAATCGCCCCAAACGCAGCATCGAACCCAACTCCCGCTTCATGGATGACGTCATCGCCGGCCGTCCGGTATTCGGTGAGCCCTCCAAACCAGGAGGCTTCCGCCTGCGCTACGGGCGCACGCGCGCCACCGGCCTTGCCGCGGGTGCGCTCAACCCTGTGACTATGCACGCGCTCGGTGAGTTCATCGCCGTCGGGACGCAGATGAAGATCGAGCGACCCGGTAAAGCGTGTGCAGTCACACCCTCACATGATATCGAGGGCCCATGGTTGCTGTTCAGCGACGGCAATTTCGGCAGGATTGACCTGCTCGATGGCTGGAACCAACTGGACGAGGCGCCTGAGTGCATCTGGGACAACGGGGAGTTGATGCTCGGATACGGTGAATTCCTTGAGAACAACAAGCCGTTGGTGCCATCGGCGTACAACCGCGACTGGTGGGCGGCAGACATCATCGCGGGACTGGTCGATGAGGACGCCGTCACCGACCTCGCCCAGTTGCTCGGCCTCCGGCGCTCGGAACTACCCGAAGGTGTCCCTGTGACGGAGGTGGGGGGAGATGCGGTCAAGTCAGCGAGGAGTGGACGCCTGTGGAATCGCTTCCTGCGCGACATGTTGGTCGACTGGGAGGTGGCGAAGGGGATCATCGCTCGATTCCAGACAGCGGTGCCTTCTCCGTGGAACCTCTGGTGGGCCGACCTGCCGCTCGAGTGGTCTGCGCCGCTGCGGGACCAACTGCTGATAGCGACGAGCGAACAGGGTTCTTCGGGAGCACAGGACGGCTGGCGTGAGTGGAACTCAGATGCCGCACGACTGCGTCTGCCGACAGGCAGCAGCAGTGGGAAGCAGATTCGGTTGGCCACAGCGAGGGATGCTTCCGGAGTCGAGGCGCCCCCTGACCGATTCCTTGAATCGCTGCTGGTCGATCATGGCCTCGTCAAGTCCGCCTGCATGGTGCTGGGCGTGGCGCACATCCATGACGGCGATGACCTGCTGCTGCTCGAAGGTTGGGAGGGGCTGCTCGACGGACTCGGACTCGAACAGGTCGACGGAGAGGTCCGCTCGCGTGCGGAACTCAACGCGATCCTCGACGGACGTCTCTCTCGGCTCGTGGCCGCACAGCAGTTGGTGGGCAACGAGCGGCTCAGGAAGCAGCA
>CATMIM010000276.1 GCA_950068635.1 uncultured Candidatus Poseidoniales archaeon | reverse complement strand
GCGCTGCTTGAGAGTCCGCCCGTGCACGCACAGGCGCGCCACACCGACAGCCTCCAGCTCCTGCGCCAGCGCAACCACGTTGTTCACGCTCGCACCGGTCCCGAGACGCATCTTCACGGTCACCGGCACCTCGCTCTCCGCGAGGCAACCACGAACCATCGCCAACAACAGGTCCGGCTCCCCCATGAGGGCGGCACCAGCGCAGTGGCGGGTCACCTTGGGGGCAGGGCAACCGAAGTTGAGGTCGATGAGGTCCGACCTCTCCTGCAACAGACGTGTGCAATGGGCCATCTCACCCACATCTGAGCCGAATATCTGCGGGATGAATGGAACCTCCCGTGGGTCTGTCTCCACCTTCATCCAACTGTGCGCGTCCTCTCTCGTGAGTGCGGCGGCGGCGGTGAACTCGGTGATCGTGACATCGGCTCCGCATTCTCTGGCGAGCAACCGAAATGCGAGGTCGGAAACCCCGGCCATCGGAGCAAGATGGAGCGGAACTGCTGAGATAGCACCCTCTGTGGAGGTCATGTCACTCGTGACCAGTCTCATCCCTATCTCGGTTGGGGCTGCGGGTGGCCGGTGGAGGGGTGTAGAAGCGGTTAATTACGGGGGTCCGGTGGGCGGGCCGCATGGAGGGTGAAAGCGTCCCGTTGATGTCTTTCGAGGATTACCAGTTGAACAAAGTGCACCTCGGCACCCAGACCAAGAGCAAGGACATGCAGCAGTTCATCAGCGAGGTGGCTGCTGATGGCACTGGTCTGCACCTGATCGATATCGAACAGACCGATGAGCGGCTGCAACTGGCGGCCAACTTCCTCGGAATGTACGAAGCGCGCGACATCCTGGTCGTCAGCGCTCGACAATACGGTCAGCGTCCGGCGCGCCTGTTCGCCCAGGCCATCGGTGCCCGGCACATCGTCGGCCGTTTCATCCCAGGCACTCTCACCAACCCCCTTCTGCGCACCTACATCGAGCCGCAGATCATCTTCGTGACAGACCCGGAGGCGGACAATCAAGCGCTCTCCGAAGCGATAGGCAGCAACATGCCGGTGATCGGCATCTGTGACACCAACAACAACCTGCGCAACGTCGATCTGTGCATCCCGGCGAACAACAAGGGGAGGCGCAGTCTAGCGCTCATCTACTGGCTGCTCGCACGTGAGGTGCTCAAGGCACGCGGTTTCATGGACGACGAAACCTGGCAGCACACGCAGGACATCGAGGATTGGGAATCGTCATTCTGAGGCGCCTGTCAGCACTCATAGGGTTCGTCAAAGAACTCTCGGCTCGCCCATCAGTCATCATTCAGGCGATTAGGCCAGCGGGCGGCAGCGCTTGAATGCTGCCGAATCGATTTCCGGGGGCGTTCCGTTGAAATGGGGGTGTGCCCTGCTTACCACCGATGAGACGGACACGCTTCCTCGTCAGCGCGATGCTGCTCATCCTGCTGGCAAGCAGTACGAGCGGCTGTCTGGGGCTTGTAGCGACGCGCGAGTTGATGGAATGGTCGCGCGGCACTCCCACGACTTCTGAGCAGACCGAGTCCTACTCGTTCCAGCACACATTCAGTTCGAATTCAACCGAACTGGAGGCGATCATCCACAGGCCTGCTCCGCAGGACATCCTGTTCGACGAACAGGTCAAGGAGATCAGCATCTACTTCCGCGTGCAGATGGATCTCGATGAGATAGGGGAATTCGGGCTGAACAATCTCACAGGCTCCATCCGCTACGTCCACGCCCGGTTGTGGGAGCCAGGAGCCAATCCCAACACCGATGAGCCGTTCTGGGAGGAGAACGCGACCTCCGACCACTATCCACCGATAGAACGACGCTACGCCCCGTTCAAACCCGGTGTCTGGGTGCTTGAAGTCGAGGCGCAGGGATACGGCTTCACCGCGCCGATCGAGCAGTTCTCGTTCCACGACGAGTTCGAGGTCATCGTCAACGTCGTGCGTCCCTGCATACTCTACCCTGAACAGCCCCGCGGGGCTGACTGCGTCCCGTTGTGAGAACTACACGAGCGAGTCGCTGCAGGAGTGACGGCGGGAGCAGTTACGGCACTTGCCCGGGCGGTCGTGGTCCCGCTGCGCACCACCCTCCACCATCAACCGCTGCACCTCACAGATGCGCTCCAGCAGCAGATGCTCCTCGTCCTCGGTCCACGGAATCTGGAACAGTGAGTCATCGATGTAACGCAGTATGCCATAGGAAGGGCGTGAATTGGTGGTGGCCGACACGAGTTGCAGATAGGCGAGCAGTTGCACCTTGTGCGACAGGTGGGGCTCGATCGGCACCTTGCCTGTCTTCTGCTCCACCGGGATGTACTGCCCATCGATGATCACCACCTGGTCCGGCCTCCCGCGCAGTCCAGTGGTTTCGTCCACCAGCAGCCCCGATTCCTTCTGGTCATCTGAATAGGCAAGGGCACCCATGCCCTTCATTCCAGAGGCCTTTCGGGCGGACTCCGCCTCGAATGTGGCCAACAGGCCACGGTGCAGCCGCCAAGCAGCGATGAACGTCCAAGCGAGCGCCAGCACGAACAGCACGAAGGTGGCGACGGTGCGCTCGCGGGCGTTGAACAGCGCGAACGCATGCAAGGCGATCGTGACGCTGCCGAGCATCAGCCAGACCTCGGTGCGTCCGGCCTCCATCCAGCCACCTGTAGGCGGGACTTGCAGTTTCAGATCCTCCAAT
>CATMIM010000275.1 GCA_950068635.1 uncultured Candidatus Poseidoniales archaeon | reverse complement strand
AGGAGATGGAATTCAGCGGAGGCGGCATCGTCACCCGCCACCGGTGTGGAGTCATCGGGTATGGTGACGCGGTAGAGGATGCTGACGATGTGCTTGCGCGGGTCGCGCTCAGGGTCGCCGCGCACCGTCACCAAGCGAGGGTCGTGACCGATGACTCCGGTTTCTTCGGCAAGTTCGCGCAGGACCGCCACCTCAGGGTCCTCACCCTCGTCGACGAAGCCTCCCGGAAATGCCAGACTGCCCTTCCACGGCTCCCTTCCTCGCCGTATGAGCAGCAGTTCCATGCCTGAATTGGTGTGCCTGAGCGCCGCCGCATCGACCGCCAACGCCGGGTTGCGGTAGCCATCCTTGCCACACGTCGGACAGGTCTCATCCATTGTCTCAGCCACCGTAACGACGCTTGCGCTTCTGGTAGGAGTCGATCGCCTCGTAGAGATCGTTGCGGGAGAACGACGGCCAGTGCACGTCGGTGAAGTGCAGTTCAGCGTAGGCGATCTGCCAGAGCAGGAAGTTGGAGATGCGCTCCTCCCCGCTGGTGCGTATGACCAGGTCGGGGTCCGGCAGGTCCGCCGTGTAGAGTCGCTTGGAGATCTCCGAGGTGTCGATGGAATCGAGGTCCAACTCTCCCTTCGCGTGGTCCTCTGCCACACCACGGACCGCATCGACGATCTCCTCGCGACCGCCGTAAGCGAGGCAGACCGTGAACAGGAAATCAGTGTATGAAGCCGTGCGTGACTCGGCGAGTGAAATCGCTTCACGGACATGTTCCGGCAGCAGTTCGAGTCTCCCGACAGCCTGAACCTTGACACCGCGTTCGTGAATCTGTGGATCATTGCTTATCTCATGGAATCCGGATACATACAGGTCGTAGAGTGAATCCAGTTCATCTGGTTCTCGTGTGCTGATGTTATCGGTGGAGAGGGCGTAGACGGTGAGGTAGGGAATGCCGAGATCCAGGATCCAATCCATCACCTCCTTCAGTTTCTCCTTGCCATGCCGGTGGCCGATCTCCCGCGCGATCTCCTGACTCCAGGCGAAGCGCCTGTTCCCATCCATGATGATCGAGACGTGCTCCGGGAGCGGATACGACTTCACGCGGTCCCTGAGCCTGTTCGTGCGGATGCGGTCAGTGCGTGAGATGAAGCTCCATGACAGCCGGGAATTGGCGATCTTGCGTGCCGGCCAATTGATGATCCTGAACTTCAGCAACCATTTGGCGGTCGCGTCGAGTGTACGTCCGATACGCCCCATGCGCTCACCTGCGCTCGGCACGAGCATCAACGCGCACTTGATGGAATCGGGTGTGGGAACTGTGCTTGGGGGGCGTCAATCGAATATCAGGTTGGCATCGGCCTCGATCTGCTTGAGTACCGCTGGTTTTGCATTCACGACGATGACCTCACCGGCGTGCGGCCACACCGCAAGATCCGACTTCGAATTGCCAGCGTATCCGAATCCCTTCTCGCCGAAACGCTCGACGAGGGCAGCCGCCTTGTTCTCGCCGGCGAGATTGGGCCCCATATCGGTAGCCATCACATCATCGAAGATCCCGATGTGTCCAGCGATCTTCTCCGCCACCGGTCTATCTGATGCTGTGCACAGGATGAGGATGCGGCCCGCCTCCTTCTGCTGCTTTAGCCAGCGCAGGAACTCCTCGTGGTAGGTGAGTTTCTCCGGGTCGAAGTTCAGTTTCTCTCCCAAGGCGCGTTTCCACACCGAGCGTCGTCCGCTGAACTCCTTGTACAGCATCCATGGAACCAGCCAGGGGCGGACCAGCAGCACCCTGCTGACCGTCATGTAGGACATGTCGGTGAGGATGACGGTGCCATCGAGGTCGACCGCGAGCGGCAGGTCTGACATCTCCTCACCAGGCCTTGGGGCGTATGCGGCCCCTGTCAATCTTGGGGCGGCTTCTGAGGGGAGTGGCGCAACAGAGCAAATAGCGAGAGCCGCGAGCCGTGAACGAGGTGCGCCCCTGCCATCACAGTTGACCATCGAGGTGCTCGCCGATGAGCCGTGGTTCCCCGCCGGTGTTGTCACCGAGGTCGAACCAGCCGCGGAGCAGGCGCCTGCGGGCTTCGAGGCATACAGGCTGCACGCTCGTTGGGGAAGCCAGTTGATGCTCTGGCCGACAGGGGATTCGGACTCACTCGACTGGTGGAAGAGGATGTTGCCGGTCGGAGGAGGAGGCGAGCGGTGGGGCGAGGCGCCGGAACTCGCTGGAGCGACCATCGAGCGCGTCGATGTCTGGGATGGGCGCTGCTGGCGCATCCGCGAGCGTGGGGGCGGGACTCTGCGTGTTCACTTCCTGCCACTCGACGCCTGCGGGCATGGAAGGAGGTTGGCCGGACTCGCCTCGGAGGTGCTCGAAGCGGCCGTCGGTGGACTGCAGTGGAAGGGTCGCGATGTTCTGCTCATCTTTCGACAACAGCAGGGGGAGGCGGCGTCTGACCGCTTGACGGCAGCCATCGAGGAAGGTGACAATGCCGCTGCTGAGCAGATCTGCCATGTAGCGGGTGAGACCCTCGGCAGGTTCCACTCCGACGCACTCGCTCGGTTGGCGCTTCCCAACGATGAGCGCCGCTGGAACGAGCGGCTGAAGGTGTTGGAGGAGCGACTCGTCACGAACACGCTCTGGCGCGCGCCGCATTCACGTGACACGCACGGCACCATCACGCACCGAAACTTCGGGCTCGAAGG
>CATMIM010000274.1 GCA_950068635.1 uncultured Candidatus Poseidoniales archaeon | reverse complement strand
GCGGAGATTTCAGCAGCACACTCAGAGTGTGGGACACTGCGGATTGGAGCCTGGTGGCGAGTGACGATGTGAGTTACGCCTCCATCCATGACCTGATCTTCACAGATGAAGACAGTCTCGTCATGGCCTACGGCGGCGATCTTGGTCAATGGACAGCGGACCCATGGAGCGAGACCGTACGGCTCCTGGACGGTGAACAACATCAGGTCCGATCTTTGGATTTGAGCCCAGGTGGCAATGAATTAGTCGTGGGCGGTGAATCTGGAGACGACTTGCTTCGTCGCATCTCACTGGTCACGGGAGAGGTTCTAGGAACCCTCCAAGCCCATGCGGCAACCGTCCGTGCGATAGCGATCTCAACCGAGGGTACGATGGTGGCGACCGCAGATGAGAACGGCCGCATCGTGATCTCGAACGCAGAGACGCTTGAGGTGGAGCGCACCCTCCAAGGCGACGGCGAGGTCGGTGCCGTGGCCTTCAGCCCCGACGGCGGCTGGTTGTACGCACTCACGGGGCAAGGCCGGGTGCATGTCTGGGATACGACAAACGGTGAGGTGGTTGCGAATCTGTCCACTGGGTCGACGGACCTCGCACCCGATCTGCTCGACCTCTCTTCTGATGGAAGCCTGTTGGCCGCTGCCAATCTCCGTTCCTCCTCCGTGACAGTGTGGCACACATCGAATTGGACCGAGGCCGCTTCGCTGTCCGGGGTCGAATGGCCGCAGTCCATCCAATTCTCCCCCGACGATGCCACCCTCGCCGTTGGAGAAGGCTTCACCAGTATCCAGGGAGGACAGGGGCAGGTCCATCTTTGGTCCACTGAAAATTGGACCAAGGAGACCACAATCACGGGCTTCGAGGCTGAAACATTCGTGAGATTCGCCCCCGATGGCACGACCCTTTGGATCTCAACCGCCGAAGGCGATTGGTCGGATCAGACCTATGTCACACAGAGCGTCTCGACCGCCGATTGGACCATGATGGTCACATTCACGAACGTGCACCGCCTGCTTGGAGTCTCCCCGGATGGGTCCCAATTGCTCCATGCCGACTGCGGCGGAACGCTCGTCGATACGATGGATGGCACGACGATTGACCGTTGCATCGGTGGTTCGTCATTCTCGATTTCCACCTTCGATGACACAGGCACACTCGTGTTCGGCACCGCCTTCCCCGGCGTTCTACAGCGCGTGGGCGGCGACAATGACGCCGATGGGGTTCCGGACGTGCTCGACACCTGTGCCGAAACACCCCCGAACGTGGCGGTGGATGATGCGGGGTGCATCATCTCCGAGGCGGACAGTGATGGGGATGGGGTTGTCGACGCACAGGATCTCTGCCCACTGACCCGTTCGAATGAACCTGTGGACGATGCGGGTTGTGCTGCGCGCCAACGCGATGGAGATGATGATGGCGTGAATGACCTTGAGGACGACTGCCCTTCGAGTACCCTTGGATCCACGGTCGATGCGTATGGATGCGTTGTTGAAGATGGTGGTGCAGATACCACGAATGAGACCAACACCACCTCGGACACCAATAACTCCGAGGGCACGAATGGCATTGAGAATGGCACCGAACCTCCGCTCGACGAAGAGGACCCTTGTGCCAATCCCCCTTCTGATGAGGGCGCTGAGGGTGAAGAGAAATGCCCAATTCATATCGACCCCGCTCCCGCAAATGATGGTTTTCTGCCTTGGCCGGGTGCTTGGCTCGCGTTCGCTGTGTGCGCTCTTGCGGCCTTCACGCTGTCGCGCAAGCCTCGGACGATCTAGTCCCCACTCGATCCAGCGGGCCTGCTGCGTTCACATCGGCCCATAGGTGGAGATGCGTGTGAGCCGAAACCAAGGAAACGCTCACCGCTGCTCTACCCCCTCACGTGAGTATGCTCGCCGCCCACGCTACCCAGGACGACCAGTTGACGTTCACGCAGTGGGTAGCCTCTCAACCGGCCCACGCAAAGCCCTTCCAACAGGAACTTTCAGTTGGATGGGTTTCCGGATAACCCCTTCCAACCTATCCGAATCGGTTAGTTGCTGCTTCCAACTGGCTTGAGATCAAGGTTCATTCACGGCTCCCCAGTTGAAGCAACACGAACACACTCAACAGCAGAACCAGGACAACTCCCAGAGCGATGTTCATCATGCTCAAATTCTCTACGATTCCAGATTTCTGTGGTGTTTCTGATTCGATGCCGCTAGAATCCTCATCGTCATCATCATCGATGGGCGGGTCATCATCATCTACTGGAGTTGTATCGGTAACATTGGTTTGGTCATCTTCAGGCATCGGTGTCTGATCACAATTGTCAGGAATTCCATCGCCATCTTGGTCGAGCAAGTCATTGTATCCAGCACACTGGTCATCGGCATCAGATATCCCATCCGCATCCGAGTCAATCAACGAATCACAACCATCTGCAATTCCATCTTGATCTATGTCAATGCTGTCGTTGTGTCCTAGGCATACGTCGTTGGTATCAGACACTCCATCACCATCGGAATCGATTAGCGAATCGCAACCATCTGGAATCCCATCTGCATCTACATCCACGGAGTCGTCATATCCCGGGCAGGCATCAAAGGAGTCCGCTACACCATCCGCATCGGAATCGATTAGCGAATCGCAATCGTCTGGAATTGAGTCACCATCAATGTCTATATTGTCGTCAAATCCATTACAAAGGTCCACATTGACCTTGACACC
>CATMIM010000273.1 GCA_950068635.1 uncultured Candidatus Poseidoniales archaeon | reverse complement strand
TGAGGCCATGGACGCCCGCGCCGATGAGGCTGCCGAGGTCGCCGCAGAGGATGAAGCGGCTGCCGAGGTTGAAGCGGCGGTCGAAGTTCCCGAAGAAGACTCGGAAGAGTGACGGGGGTGATTCGCTTGTCCGACGAGGATGCTGCGGTTGCAGCCGCTGACGTGGATTATGATGACATCGATTCGGCGGTCGCTGAGGTGGAGTCAGAACCCAATCCCGAGCCGCGTACCGCCGGATTCACCCGCGGCCGCAGGATTCTGCTGAGCGTGGGAGTGGCACTCATCGTGCTGCCTCTGACAGCATATCTCGGAGTCGGCTGGCAGATCTACACCACCTTGGCCTACGCGGATCCAGGTTACGGTGACCAGGAGGGGAATCTCCCGGACGGATTCAACGTCACTTGGGACGAGTACGCGGGCTTCGACACTTCACCTTACGAGGTGGACTACTACGAGAACGTCACCATCGCCAGCCGCACGGCGGGCATCGACCTCGACTGCTGGTGGATACCCGTCGACGCACAGGAGGATGAACCAACAGCCACGGTGGTGCTGGTGCATGGTCTGCGTGCTTCGAAGGCCGGTTATCGCATGCTCATGGTCGCAGGCATGCTGAATGAACACGGATTCAACGTCCTGCTCATCGACCTGCGCGACCACGGCCAGAGCACGGTGGAGGATGGAATGGTGAGCATCGGTACCAAGGAGTACATCGATGTGATGTCAGGAGTGGACTGGCTCATCGACGAGCAGGGTATCCCTGAGGAGATGATCGGATTGTGGGGCAACTCGATGGGCGCGGGCACCGCGGCCATCACCTTCGGTCAGGATGAGCGCATCCAAGCGCTCGTGCTCGATTCCGGCTACCTCGATCTCGCGGCTATCGTGCGGGAGGAATTGATTCGCGAGGGATATCCAGGCTGGCTCGGTCCCGCCACCGTCTGGGCGGCGTTCCTGTTCGGTGGCGAGGCGCTGCTCGAACCCTCCCCGCGCATCGCGTTCGAGAACGCCGGGAACCGCTCGATCTTCATCACCCATGGAACCGACGACGACCGCGTCGACCCGCACCACTTCGAGGACATGCTCGAACTCGCCGCGGACCTCGATGTCAACACCAGCAGCTGGCTGGTCGAGGGTACCGGTCACACCGAGGCGATCATCACGAATGCCGAGGAGTACGAGCAGCGCATCACCGACTTCTTCACCGCCAGCCTCACTTGAACCGCCTCCAGCAGCCCCACCGAGACATCTCCCGGCCCTTCGTCAAGTTGATACCGGCGGTGACAGGCAGCGGGTCGGAGGAGATACGATGACTTCCTGCGGGTCCGGCTGCTCGACCGCGTTCCCCAACCCGGACCGTACGGTCAAGGTGCACCATCTGGTGAAGGCACCGGAGAACACGGAGTCATCGGTGAGTTTTCGGGAATCGTGGGACGCGGATGAACCGGCGACGGTGTATGTGACCCCGGAGAGACTGCCGAACGGAGAGGAGTGCCAGGCGGCGACGGTGATCTTCCGCACGAAAGGATGTGTCTGGTGGTGGAAGTCAGGCTGCACCTTCTGCGGATATTTCAACGACGTGCGCGACGACGTGACCAGCGACAACCTGCACGCCCAATGGGAGTATGCGAAGCGGAAGACGAACGATTTCGAAGGCTGTTCGATGGTGAAGGTCTACACTTCGGGAACCTTCTTCGAGGACCGCGAGAATCCACTCGACTGGCAGGAGACCATCCTCACCGAGACCCATGAGAGGGGATTTCACCTGATCGTCGAGGCCCGCGCCGAGATGTGCACGCCAGACAAGATGGCCTGGGTTGCCGAGCGACACCCCGGCTGCACTGTGGCCATCGGCCTCGAGGCATACGATGACGAGGTGCTCAAGTTCCACTGCAACAAGGGCTTCTCCACCCGCCAATGGGAGCGGGCGGTCAAGACCCTGCGCGAAAACGACCTGCGCGTCAAGACCTATCTGCTGTTCAAGCCGCCCTTCATGTCCGAGGGTGACGCGCTCGAACACTGCGTTCGCTGGGTAGCAGACTCCGCCGAAGCGAGCGATGAGATATCCATCAATCCGATGAACATCCAGAAGCGCACGATCGTCGAGCGCATGTTCCGGCACCGAGAGTACCGGCCTCCGTGGCTCTGGTCGCTGGTCGACCTGATTCGCAGAGTCCATCCGGTGATCAACCCGAATGGTACGGAAGCAGTGACACGCCTTCTCGTGCATCCGACGGCGGCGGGCAAGATTCGCGGGGCGCACAACTGCGGGAATTGTGACAGGCGGGTGGCGGCGGCCATCGAGCGTTATTCGGTGTCCGCTGACCTCGGCGAGTTCGAAGGGTTGGCGTGCGAGTGCGAGGCGCGCTGGCGGTGCGAGTGTGAACTCGACCTCGCTCTGCCGATTCCGCTCGGTTGCGGACTCGACCGGAGAGGCGACGTCGTGGCGGCGCTGCTCTCACCCTGAGATGGCTGCCTCGATGCGCCCAACGCTTAAGGACGGCTCATCTATCGCCGAGATTGCCATAGGCAATCTCTGAGGGATGCTTCCGATGACCGTTCTGCCCGAGGTTACCCAAGGGGGAGATGAACCCGCTTCCTCACGAGTCATACTGACGCTCGCCGGTGTCGCCGCGCTCGCTTTCATGGTCATGTTCAGCGTGCTCTATCCCGCGCAACAGTTCCCTGGATTGGGTGACATCCTGCCGCTGTTCAGTGAACTCGGCGGG
>CATMIM010000272.1 GCA_950068635.1 uncultured Candidatus Poseidoniales archaeon | reverse complement strand
GTTGACCGAGGCGACCTGGCGCCGCATGCTGCGCCGGCGTTCGCGCAAGGTCTCCATCACCCTGCTGTCAATGGCGTTGGGCAGTTTCATCATCGGTCGTCTGATGGCCAACTCGTCCGCTCCATCGGGTTCTGTCCAACTGACCTGGATGGCGGTGCTGCTGGCCACCTCGTCACTGATCGTACTCGTCGTATGGATGCCGCTCAGGGACATGTACCTGCGGCGCAAACACGCACTGCTCGCCTCTGTTGAGGAACAATGAGCAGCACATCCACTCCCTGACACGAGGGGTCGCCAGCGAGCCGAAGGCGAACCTTCAATGGAGTCCAAGGCGGCTGGCGCCGCGAATGGGAGTGAAAATCGCCCTGTTGCAGCTCGACCCGACGGTCGGGGACCTCGATGGCAACGTCTCCATGGTGGAGAAGGCGACCCGGCTGGCGGCGGAGCACGGCGCCGAGTTGGCGATCACCAGCGAACTGGTGGTCTCTGGATATCCGCCGCGTGACCTGCTGCTGGACGCCGACTTCGTCGAGCGGTGCGCCGAGGCGGCCAGCCGTATCGATTCTCCGATTCCACTACTCGTCGGTACCCCTCTTCCACCACAGGGTGAGCGCCATCTCCCGGCGAACGGGACGATGCGCTTGGTGCCCGGCCGGAAAGCGAAGGTGGCCACACGCAAACAACTGCTGCCGACATACGACGTGTTCGATGAGTTGCGCTACTTCGAAGCAGACAAGGCTCCGGGAATCCTGCGTCTTTCCGACTCGCTCTCGATCGGCGTCACCATCTGCGAGGACGCCTGGCAGCATTCGGGTCTGGTCCCCGCTGACTACGACGCTGACCCGATCGAGCAACTCGCTGCGTGGCAGCATCAGGGCGAACCGTTGGCGTTGTCGGTGAATCTCTCGTCTTCTCCATACCACCTGCACAAGGAGGGCACGCGCGGGGATGTCGTGCGCGCAGCCGCGGCCACCCTCGGTCACCCGTTCCTGCTGTGCAACCAGGTAGGAGGGAATGACGACCTGCTGTTCGACGGACGCTCACTCGCCGCCTGGCCGGACGGAACTCTGGTCCAGGCTCCCGCATGGTGCATCGGAGTCCTGCTAGTGGACACCGACGACCCCTCTGCTGCCAAATGGCTTCCCTGGCCAGATGGTTCGTGCTGCCCTGAATGCACATGCGTGGTCGAGCAGGTCGCCGCAGGAGCAGACCCGCTCACACCAGTGACCGGAATCGACCTGCTGGCGGCGATAACTTCCGGGTTGGGTGACTACTGCCGTAAGTCGGGCATCGAGCGCATCGTGCTCGGCATGAGCGGCGGTGTCGACTCGTCGGTATGCGCCGCCATCGCCTGTCGGGCGGTCGGCGCGGAGAACGTGCTCGGACTCGCCATGCCGAGCCGGCACTCGAGCGCACACTCGCTGGCGGATGCGGAGGCAACGGCGGAAGCCCTGGGAATGGAACTTCAGGAGCACTCGATCAAGGAGTTGCACGCACTGGCGGAGGAAGGGCTGGCCGAGGAACTCGACGCTGGTGACCCAGTGGCGCGGGAGAACGTGCAGGCGCGGCTTCGAGGCATGCTGGTGATGGCGCTGGCGAACGCTCGCGGGGCGATGGCGCTGGCGACCGGAAACAAGTCGGAACTTGCGATGGGTTACTGCACGCTGTATGGGGACATGGTCGGTGGTTACGCACCGCTGGGAGACCTCTACAAGACAGAGGTCTACGAGGTGGCGAAGGAGCTGAACTCAGAGGCTGAACGCTTCGGTGAGACACCTCCGATCACCGACAGCACCCTCTCCAAGGCACCGAGCGCGGAACTGGCCCCTGACCAGACGGACCAGGATTCACTGCCGCCTTACGACATCCTCGACGGCATCCTCGAGGCGCACATCGAGCACGGTCTGGGAGTCGACGAGATCGCTGCCAACGGTCACGACCCGGCATTGGTCAAGGACATCCTTTCCACACTCCACGCGAACGAGCACAAGCGCTGGCAGATGGCCCCTGCGCCGCGCGTATCCAATCGGGCGTTCGGGCAGGGATGGCGCCAGCCGCTCGCCGCTGACCACTCGCACCATGACTGACAGGATTCCATTCGGGCATCAACGGCCGCGGCGGTTAGGTTGATTGCCGGTGGTGGCCGAGCAGGGCGCGATGGATATCCCGCAGGCACTCATCGCCATGCTCGATGGAGAGCAGGGGGCGACGCGGCAGAAGGCGGCCAGATTGGTCCTGGACCTCGCCAGCACGGCCGAGGCGGTCGGTTTCGTCGAGATCGACCACGCCCATGTGGCCGGCGTCAGCGTGCTGACCGGTGGGAATGGGCTCAGGCAGTTCCTCGCAGACATCTCCAGCGACCCGCATGGTCGGGTGACGGTACCGACCACGCTCAACTCGGCCGGTTGTGACGCCGACCAGTTCGCCGCCATGGGAATCACTGATGAGGGGTTCCTCGAACACCAGTTCGAGATCATCCGCGCCTACGAACAACTCGGAATCTCGGCCACGCTCTCGTGCACGCCTTACGACACGGAGTTGGAACTCGACGACGGCTGCGCGGCGTGGGCGGAGAGCAACGCCGTCTGCTTCTCCAACTCGTGGACCGGACTGCACACCAACCGGGAGTCAGGATTGTCGGCCCTGGGGAGCGCGATCACTGGATACGCACCGGTATGGGGCCTGCTCATCGACGCCAACAGGTGGCCGAACATCGTCGTCGACGTCAGGGGAGAG
>CATMIM010000271.1 GCA_950068635.1 uncultured Candidatus Poseidoniales archaeon | reverse complement strand
CGACGCGGCTGGCTGCCTTCCTATGAGGTGTGGCTGAGAAGCGGTGAGGCCGAGGACATCACTGGAGATGGAGTGATCGACGAGGATGATTACGACGAGTACATCGCCGAGATAGATGCGGATTACCTCGATGAAGAGGAATGAGTGGGCGGGCCCCTGGTGGACGCTCGTCTCCGCACACGAGAGTGCCCCCGTCTTCTCAATCCCGGTACCCCAAGGCACCCGAAGTTCCGGGTTGGGCTGCTCCATTCCTGGCCTGGCCTGATCCCCCGGCGAAGGTGCTAGCCGTCTCCCTCCGGATACGGTTCACTCCAACCTGAGTCACTTGGGGGCGAGATATCAACGTCCACGGTTGCGTCGCGTACGGCTCGGTTACGCCGCCCAAGGGCGTTCGGACCGCCATGATGACGATTTGCGATACAGGGTACGCCAAGCCCCCCTCCTAGCCCACCTCGGAGGCGGCGGTTGTCCCATTTCAACCCAACGCAGGTGGACAAAGCAGGCTCACAGCCGTTCGCGAGTCCCTCAGGCGGCGCTCATCAGGTCGCTGCCTCGTACTTCGACGGGCAGCCGGTGATTATCTCATCAGCGTGTAATTTCCATTCTCCGCCCTGATTGCTGAACAGTCCCTTGATGGCTACCACACGCCCCTCCTCGAACCCAGGCGGCACCGCCGTTCCGGCGAAGTCGATGGTCAGGTTGTGAGTTCCCCCTCCCATGCTGAAGGTGTGCTCACCCGTGTTCAGGGTTCCGTTGAGCACGGAGCCGCGGATGTGCACCTCCTCGCCGGCGAAGTCGGTGGGACTCCGCATCAGTTCATCCACGGTGTACTGTGTCTGCGGCTCATTCCCGAGCAGTACCATTCCCATCGCCGCCACGGTGAACAGGCCGACGACGAGCAGACGGGCGCGACGAGTCAATGCCATGTGTCTCAATCCGGCGGTGTGGCTGTGGATGAAGGAAGTTTCGTGGGGTGTCAGTGGGCATGGGCATGTCCGAAGTCGGGCTGGTCGAGCAACCACTCCCCCTCCATGACCGGCCCCTCAGTGCACGTCAGGCGGTCGCCAACCATGCACAGTCCGCACATCGCGATGCTGCACGGGAGGTAGCGTTCCATCGCCGCGTATCCTCGGATACCGGCATCCCGGGCCATCTGCAGCACGGGCCTCATCATCGGTTCCGGGCCACAGGTGAACAGCAGAGTAGAGGCGACATCACAGCCGTCGAGGAGATCGGGAAGCACGTTGGTTGGGAACCCCTGTGTACCCTGGCTCCCATCGTCAGTGGTCACCGTCAGACTGTCACACAGCCCCTCCATGCGTTCGATGAAATGCGCCTCCGCCTCGTTCTGGAAGCCCATCACCGCATCGATGGTCACCCGCTCTCCGTGCTTCATGCGCACACCCCGCGCCGCCATGTGCAAGGGGGTGGATCCGATCCCTCCTGACACCAGGATGAGCCGCTCACCGCTTCTGAGGGGTGGGAATGTGGTGCCGAACGGTCCGCGCAGGCCGAGCCAGTCGCCCACCTGGATGCGAGTCAACTCTCCGCTCTGCTTGCCGAGATCCTTGATGGTGAACCCGAGCAAGGCGGTCCCTGAACCGCCTGTGTCGGCTGCGGTGGCGGCGTCGATGCCGGTCTGGTCGAGACGGATGTCACCCACGCTGTACGGCTTCTCGCTGTGGTGATGTGGTTGGTCCATGTCTCCAGTGGAGTCGTAGGGATTCCAGCACATCCAGTACTGACCCGGCTGGTAGTCATGCGCTAATTCTGCAGGCACGCGCACCCACACCGTCACCACCGCCTCTGCTTCCTCGTCCACCGCCATCACGGGCACCGGTGTCGGCGCGGCGATCATTCCCCGCTGGCTGTAGGCGGCGCTCAGGCGGGCGCAGCAGGCGGCGGCGAGCCTGTCGAGGTCGAATCCCTGTGGACGCTCACGGGGAGAGGCACGAGGCCGGCTCACGAGAGCCCCTCCAACGAGTCGAGTGCGATCCCCTTCATGGCGTCGAGGTCGGCGTATCCTTGCGTCTCCATGAACTCGACGAGTTCGTCGTGGATGCGGTCGAACACCGCGGCGTCCTCCCAGATGAGCGCGCTGCCGATCTGCACCGCGCTGGCTCCGAGTTGGATGAAGCGAGCGACGTCGAGTGCCGTCGTGATGCCGCCGATGCCCAGAATGGGTGCGTCGGGCAGCTCACCCCGTTGCATGGCAAGCGAGATCTCCGCCACCTTGCGCTGGGCCACTGGCCTGACAGCCGGGCCGCTCATGCCGCACAGCAGGTTGCCGATCACAGGTCTTCCGACGTGCGGGTCGACCTCGAGCGCCGAGATGGTGTTGATGAGTGACAGGCCATCCGCGCCGCCCTTGAACGCCGCGGTGGCGTCATCGACGATGTTCGTCGTGTTGGGTGAGAGTTTGGCGTAGAGCGGCACATCTACCGCGTCGCGAACGGCCGACACCACCTCTTGGATGAGTTCCGGTTGCTGGCCGATGATCAGCGCCCGGCTGCCAGGCTTCTGGTGCGGGCATGAGAGATTGAGTTCGAGCGAGCCGGCCCCTGCAGCCACGAGTTTCTGGGCCACCAGAGCATACTCCTCTGCATCTCCGCCGAAGATGGAGATGAGCAGCGGCTTGCTGAATGTCTCTGCCTGCAGAAGTTCGGCGAACGCGTCCGCCCCGGGATTGGGCAGTCCCATGGCGTTGAGCACCACCCCTTCCGCCGCTTCGACGCAC
>CATMIM010000270.1 GCA_950068635.1 uncultured Candidatus Poseidoniales archaeon | reverse complement strand
GTCAACTTCACCGGCGCGTTCCTCGTATGGAAGGCGCTCTCCGCCCACCTCGTGGATGATGCCCGCATCGTCGCCATCGGGAGCCAACTGGGTATCAAGGGAAGCAGCCATGGAGCTGACTATTCGGCGAGCAAGGGGGCGCTGCACGCATGGGCCCGATCTCTCGCTCTGGATGTCGCGCCTACCGGCCAACGAGTGAACGTGGTGGCGCCTGGTCCCATCGACACGGCGATCGTCGGCGACGACAGCCCCGAGGAGCGAGAGCGCAGGATGCAGGGAATCCCGATGGGAAGGCTCGGAACTCCCGATGAGGTGGCGGGGGTCGTATCATTTCTCGTCGGGGCAGACTCGTCATACCTGACCGGAGCAGTGGTGCACGTGAACGGTGGTCTCTACCACCCATGACCACATACGCCGTAGACTACCGTGAGTTGAAGGGCGGACGCCCTCAGCGCCAGCGCCCGGAGGAAGGACATGGTGGACCTGCGCAGTGATGCGAGCGACCCGTTCGACCTGTCGAAGGCGTTGGCTGGCGCCATCGCCGGACGGCTGGACCCGGCAGAATCTCGCTTCCGTCTACACGCCGAATACGAACCGGCTGGCGACCAAGAAAGTGCAATTGGAGAACTATTAACTCAATTAGAAAATTCACAGGAGAGATGCATCCTCCTCGGCGTCACCGGCTCGGGCAAGACGTTCGCCATGGCGCACCTGATCGAGCAGTTGAACCGGCCGACGCTGGTGCTCAGCCACAACAAGACGCTCGCCCGCCAACTATGGCAGGAGTTGTCGAGCTACTTCCCAGAGAACGCGGTCGAGTACTTCGTCAGCCACTACGACTACTACCAGCCTGAGGCGTATCTCCCAAAACGTGACCTGTACATCGACAAGGAACTATCACTCAACGAGCGAATCGAACAGGAGCGGTTCGCCACCGTCGCCTCGATGGTAAGCCGTCCCGACGTGATCGCCATCGGCACCGTCTCTGCGATCTACGGCCTCAATCCGCCTGAGACCTTCCTGCAGCAGCACGCCCGCGTGCACGTCGGTCAGCAAATCGTGCCGCTCGACCTGGTCAAGCAGCTCGTCGACCTCCAGTACCGGCGTGTGACCGGAGAGATCACCCGCGGCGAGGTGAGGTGCCGCGGCGAGGTGGTCGATGTCTGGATGCCCAGCCGCGACGACCCGCTCAGGATCCGCTTCGATCTCGACGGAGTGCAGCGCATCCAGGTGTGCGAGGCGGTGTCGTGGGAACCGCTGGACGAACTCGAAGAGGCGTGGGTGCACCCGAAGCAGTTCTTCATGACCTCTCCCGAGCGCTTCGCGCGTGCGCTGGAGGACATCGAGGAGGAGCTCGCGGACAGGCTGGAACATTTCGAGAAGCAGGGCAAGGAACTCGAAGCCCACCGGCTGGAGACTAAGGCGAGATTCGATCTTGAGATGATGCGCGAGACGGGACACTGCAAGTCGATCGAGAACTATTCTCGCCACTTCGACGGCCGTGAGACCGGAGTTCGTCCCTACTGCCTGCTGGACTTCCTCGCCGCCAGTGCGAAGCAGTTCCACGGCGATGCGCGAAACTACCTCGTCATCATGGATGAGAGCCACGTCACCCTGCCTCAACTGAAGGGGATGCATGCCGGTGACCACTCCCGCAAGGCCAACCTCATCGAGCATGGATTCAGGCTGCCGTCAGCGTTCGACAATCGTCCTCTGCGCATCGACGAGTTCCAGGAACTGGTGCCCCAGATGATGTATGTCTCTGCAACCCCCGGTGAGCGAGAACTCCGGCATCTGGCGGAGGTGACCGGGCAGGAGGTGCCGGAATCACTGATGCACGTTGCCGGTGGAGGAGGAGCGCATGAACCTGAACTCACGAGCCCAGCGACCACGGCCAGCCTGCTGGAAACCTTGGATGTCATCGACGGCATCGCCCACATGGAGATTCGGCCAACTGGTCTGCTCGACCCACAGATCGAGGTCAGACCCACGGAAGGACAGGTGCAGGACCTGCTCGACGAGATCAACGCCCGGGTGATGGCGGATGAACGGGTGCTCGTCACCGTGCTGACGATCAAGTTCGCAGAGGAGGTCTCCGAATACCTGCAGCGGATGGGTGTCAAGTCGCACCATCTACACTCGGAAATCGACACCCTCGAACGCTCTGAGATCATCAAGGCGCTGAGAATCGGCCACATCGACGTCATCGTCGGCATCAACCTTCTCCGGGAGGGGCTGGACCTCCCCGAGGTCTCCCTCGTCGCCATCTTCGACGCCGACCGTCAGGGCTTCCTCCGAAACGAACGCTCTCTCCTGCAGACCATCGGCCGGGCCTCGCGCAACGTGAACGGCAAGGTCATCCTGTACGCCGACTCGATGTCCGATTCGATGCGCTCGGCCAGCGCGGCACGGTGCCGCACCCGGCTGGCGTTGTCGGCGAACTCAGCGATGCCCGACCACTCGGGATGGCCAAGCGCGTCGCAGAGACGCTTGAACAGGAGATCTGTCGAGGCGCCAATCGTCACGGCCCCGTCGGTGCACTGAAAGGCCTGATATGGCGCCACCATCCTGTGCGCCGACCCGAGGGGCGCCGGCACGCCGGCTCCGGCAAAGTATTCGGTTGCCTCCCAGATCGACAGCGCTACGCCGGCGTCTACGAGCGAAGCGTCCACGTGCTGCCCGGCGCCGCTGCGATGCCGGGACTCGAGCGCCGCCAGGATGCCGGTCAGCGCAAAGAGGG
>CATMIM010000269.1 GCA_950068635.1 uncultured Candidatus Poseidoniales archaeon | reverse complement strand
CGTGGATCGTCATTCTCGTTTTTCTCGGTCTCCTTCTGATGGGATTGATCGTCGTCATGTTCATTCCCCGGTCACGCAGCTCCACGGGTGGAGAATCGATGACCTCGTCCAGCACTCCCGAACTTCCGCGCACTGATTCAGTTGCGAACTCACCGCATGGAGGGACTCAGGCCCTGTTCGATCAGAGAGTTGAGATTCACCCAGTGGATGGAGCAGAGCCCGGCGCGGATCATTCTCGCCCTGAATCACCAGCCGATGGAAGAGAAGATGAGCCAGGCGAACAGTGAGCCGAAGCCGATTGCGAGCATGTTCACGTGCCCCTTGCCGATCAGGCCGCGGTTCTCGAGCAGGGCACCGAACAGGCTGTCGATCTGACAGCCGAGCCAGCCGATGATCGTGATCACCAGCAGCAGGGTCGCCCCCCCTTCGATGCTGCCGACCTGCAGCCACCAGCCGAGCACGACCGACATGCCGGCGATGGACAACGCTCCGATCAGTGCGGCGAACTGACCGGTGGGACTCCAGCCACCGTTCGTTCCCGCAGGACAGCGCCGACCGGTCGTGATCATCCGGACTCGATCATCGAGGCAGCCGAACTCGCTGGCGAAGGTGTCTGCTGCCGCCACCGCCACACCGCAAGCGAACACCGGGAACAATCCGTTCCAATCCTCGGTGATGAACGCGCCCACGGCTACCAGACCGGGGACTCCGCCGTTGGCAACGACGTTCTGCCAGTGGCGCATGCCGTCCTTCGATTCAGCGAGTCCACGTGCCGACTTCTCCTCCCACGACCAGCGGGTGGCCCAGTGGCCGCCCACAAGGAAGCAGAGCAGGATGAGCAGCCATGTCCAGTGGCCAAGAGTTCCGACCATCACACCGAGAACTATCGCCGTCAGCGTCCCCGGCCCATCGAGGATTCTCTTCACCCCCGAGACGATGGTCAGCACCGCCACCAGTGAGAGTGAGATGAGCAGGTTCAGCGAGTCAAATCCGCCCGAGATGCTGCCAACATCGAGGGCGACCGCCTGGACGTTTTGCAATACCGTCTGCCACTGCATGTTTCGAGCCTACCACCCAACGGGTGGCGACGACCCGCTCGAACCGGTTGATGAGTTCTCCCCTGTCCAAGCACCTCGCCGCGCGCGATTCACGCCGAACCGTCAGGAGCCGAACGCACCGACGCCAGCAACCCGCGGCCGAGCAGCAGGATGCCCATCACCAGCACCAAGGACCAGCAGAGCTGCACCACTATGACCACCGTGTCAGAACCGCCGCGCAGCGCCCATTCGAGTAGGGTAAGGCTTCCATTCCAGAATGCGTGACCCGCCATCGCCAATCCGAGGCCGATCAACGGGTGGGTGGGAAGCGGAATTCCCGACCGCCGCTCATCACGTTCTATAGCATGTTCGAGTTGAGGCGGTGGCTGGTCGCCCCCCCGGTGAAGAAGTTTCTTCACCCGGCTCAGATCAATCTTCGAACCAGCCGACTGCACCTCTCCCGGTTCGATGAACTGACCCGTCTTGGGGTCGACCAACTTCCATTCCGGGAGTTCCGGTTCGTCGGGAGTCACAATTTCCTGACCAGCGCTCGCCGCCCGTGCCTTCTGCGCTTGGCGCAGCATCATCCAACCCATCCCCACACCAGTGAGACCGGTCCAGAAGGCGTGCCCGGGAATCGAGCCCAACCCGCGGATCAGCGCGGTGAGAGTGAGCGAGACCGGACCCCCGAACATCGAGGAGAGAATGTATTGCAGATTCTCGAGCATGGCGAAGCCCAAGCCCACGGTGAAGCCGACTTGGAATCCATGTCGCGGTGAGCGAATCTTGTGGCGGAACAACCACACGAACAGCCCTTTGCACAACTCCTCGCCCACCGGTGCAGACACCACCACGATCAGTGCCATCGTCTGGAAATCGGAGAGAGAATCCCAGAGCAGCATCGGAAAGAACAGCGAGTTGATCGTCAGCGCAGGTATCGCCGCCAGCATCCCGCCGACCAGCCACGCCTCAGCGTCGCGTTGACGGGTGTGCACCCCGATGTTGCGCGTCGAATGCGACCACCAGGCGAGCACGGGAATCGAGAACCCGAACAGCCAGGCGGGAATGGCGATCAGCGCGAACAGCAGCAGCACGATCAGCGCCGCATCACCGGGAAGCGTCAGATAGAGCACGCTCATCACCAACAGCAGGCCGATCAGCCCTGCGAACAGCAGCCACAGCGTCTTGTCCGGCGGCGTGTCGAGAACAGAGTCATCGCGCAGCAGATGGTGCTCGAAGCGGGTGGCCGTCGGGGTCTGTAGCGAGCCACCCCCAGCCAGGGGATGGATGTGCGCCCCGTGCGCGTCTGGAAGCGCCCGTTGCAGGTGTATCACCCGTGGTCGGCGCAGGAATCCGAGCCAGAGGATGAGCGGTGCGGCGAAGATGGCTCCGCAGATCGAGAGCGAGGGCTCCCCGACCGAGAAGCCCAATGGAACCATGAAGGCGATATTGGCCAACAACCAGGCCAGGATGACCGTCCCCAGAATCCGCCGGTATGTCTTCCAAGGGCTTGCCAACCGCGCCATCTGCACATCCTTCGGTGGTGGCGTGAGCGGTTTCACCTCGGGGATGACGTACTGCTGACCGGCCGGGGCGACCAGCGTGGAACCCCAGTCCGTCTGCTGCACCGGCACGTGACCATAGCCTGGGCGGGCGCCGATGGTACCATCTGCAGCGGGCGTTCCTTCGGGAAGAAACGGTGACCC
>CATMIM010000268.1 GCA_950068635.1 uncultured Candidatus Poseidoniales archaeon | reverse complement strand
CGCATCCTTCAAGTCGTTTCAGGCGGCCAGAGCACGCTGTGACCAAGAGTCACTCCTCATCTTCTTCGAGGATGAACTGGTTGTAGACGAGCGCCGCCAGCGCCGCGCCGACCACCGGGCCGACCCAGTACATCCAGGCGTCTCCGACAAGTCCGTCGAACAAAGCGGTCCCGAGATGGCGGGCCGGGTTCATCGCAGCACCTGTGAGCGGCCCGCCCATCAGGATGTCCGCGGCGACCATCATGCCGATTCCCAAGCCAGCGATTCCAGCGGGCGCACGTGAGTCGACGGCGGTCCCCATGACGGCGAACATCAGCAGGAAGGTGAGCACGACCTCCACGAGGATGACCTGTGTGGGCTCGAGGACCTCTCCCCCGATGCTTCCCGGCGCAGGTGTCCCCCCGAAGTTCGCCTCCCCGTAGATGGTGAACAGCAGCCCTCCGGCGAGCACCGCACCCACCAACTGCGCGACGATGTACGCGCCAGCCGTGGTGCTGTCGATCTTCTTGATCGCCAGGAAGGCGAGCGTCACTGCTGGATTGATGTGACCTCCAGAGATGCTCATCGTCGCGCTGACGACGACCGCCAGCACGATTCCATGGGCCATCGCAACCGTGAGCAGGGGAGTACTCCCGCCGTCCAGACTGCCAACGATGATCGCCCCCGCTCCGATGAACGTGAGCGCGAACGTCCCGATCGCCTCAGCCACCAACTTGCTCTCCATCTTCACTTCACCCATGTGACACAACTCCTTCAGCACCTGTGCCGACCGAGCAATCCCATCAACCGTTCGCTCGACCGTGGGTGAGATTCCACAGCCAGCACCCTCGATTCTCAGCCGGTCAACTTCGGCTGATTGCTCCATTCAAATAGGGTGGAAAACCATTGGAATTACGAGTTGAGCCTATGTTTCGCCGCCGTGACGACCAATTGGAGATGCGCTTGCAGAACGCGCTGGATTCAGGCTGCTCCGTGTGGGTCGTCGGCGACATCCACGGCCACCTGGACGCCTTCGAGAACCTGCTCGAGCAGTTGGAACTGGCACCGGGCGACCATGTGCTCTGCCTCGGTGACCTGATCGACCGGGGTCAGGATTCGGCAGGGGTGGTACGGCGTGTGCGTCAATCACAGAACATCCACACGATCATGGGCAACCACGAGTGGTTCGCCCTCGAGTCCGTGGAAGCGGATGGCAGCATCATCGCAGATAGCGGCTGGATGTGGAACGGCGGGCTGGAGACACTGATGTCCTACGGGCTGGAAGATACCGACCGTCTACCCTGGATTAGCGATGAGTTCCAGCAGGAGAGTGGACTCGGAGATGACATCGCATGGATGAGTCAACTGCCGATCGAAGTGGTGCTCGATGATTGGCGCATGGTGCACGCGGGCTACGACCCCAAGTGCTCTGAGGAGGATCAGCTCATCGACGATGCGATCACGGGGATGCTGTGGGTGCGACGCCTGTTCCACAACCACGAGAGCCCTTGGGACCAGCAGCGCTGCATCCTGGTGGGTCATACGGTCACCTGCACGCTTCCGGGAGCGAGCCATGGAGATATCGCCGTGAGCGCTGCCACATTGGATGATGGAAGACCAGCATGGCTGGGACTCGACACTTCGATGTTCAACGGACGTCTCAACCGTCTGAGTGCACTCAACCTGCAGGATTCACGCCTGCTGCACGCCAGCCCCGACCAAACATGGCACAGGCACCTCGACAGCATCACCGCGTGAGCCGGGCTCAACCATCAACTCAGGAACTCAGCCACTCGCACGGGGCCATGCGGCCCCGTGCGAGGGTTCTCGCTGTCTTGGATGCTCTCGGTTCAGAGATCTACTCTTCTTCGCCGAGTGCAGCTTCGCCGAACATCAGCGCCAGCCAGCCACCTGCGCCTGCCAGCACCATGCCGCCGAACACCGCCACGATGTTCTCCGGACTCCAGGTCGAGTTCACCAGCATCTCGCCGACGTGCTCAGCACCCGAGATGGTCGCACCGCCTAAAGCGGCCATCCATGCGAAGATGCCAACTTCCCAGCTGGCACCCCTCCGCTCGTACACCATCATCATCAGGAAGCCGGCGAACAACGCACCGAAGCCGGTGAACAGAGATAGTTCACCCGGCAGCGCCGCGTCCATTTCGCCTGCAGTCTCCCACCATGCAATGCCGAAGGCGATGATGCCGCCCAGCAACTGCATGAGGAAGTCCAATGCTCCCTCCTCCCAGCCATCTTTGCCAGAAGCCATCCGTGCCAAGGTGAACATGGGTAGAATCGTCCCACCCATCGCCATCATGAAGATGGCTAATACAAGTCCAGTCGCCATGGCTCCGCCGCTGATGGCGAAGTAAACGACAGCCAAGCTGCCCACCAGTTCTGTCAATGCTCTCTTTTGGTCCATTTTTTCATTACCACCTTTCCGTGTTTTCCTCTCGCACATGGCGATTGTTCCCTTGTGTTTGAGGACGACTTATCAATGATTCCTAGCATGTTCTGCGATTTCAAGCCGTTTTAGGGCATTCACAGAACTGCCGGTGCGCCTGTTCGCAGCAAGTGTTCCGAAATACACCGCAGTCGTTTCACAAGATGATCCAAACTATCGCAGTCTGGAGCAAGACTCGAATTGGCGGGCGGAGGGGCGTTGCCGCCCCTCTGCCCGCTGTTGGCTATCCTCTGTTACGCTGTGTGGATCTCTTCTCAGAGTGACTCATTGACCTTGACGGCCATTACAGCCCCGAGGCCTGC
>CATMIM010000267.1 GCA_950068635.1 uncultured Candidatus Poseidoniales archaeon | reverse complement strand
CACTGCCATGGCGATGAACGGTGTGCGATAGTCGCCCCCTGCCATCAACGACGCGCCTAGGTAGGCTCCGAGGGCCGCCAGTCCGCTGGAGAACATGCTGGAGATGCCGACGTAGGTGGCGCGCTCTGACGGCTGCAGTTGCCCCATGCTGAATGATTCCAGCACCGGATTGGACATGTTGAACAGCGTGGTGCGCAGCACCCAGGCGAGCCCAGCGATGGATACCACAGTCTCAGGAGTCGCCAGATCAGGAGCGTAGCCGATCAGCAGGATGAACGGGATGGCAGCGAAGCGGGTCCAGAGGATGGAAGAGACCTCACCCAGCCTGGCCACGACGAACGGGACGAGGAACGCACCGATGGCGAGGAAGAGCGAACCGACCGCGAACACAGTGCCGATCTCATACTCATGCGCATGGACATCCTGCAGGAAGAAGACATTCGCAAGTCGCAGCACGAACCCCGAACCCAGCCCAAGGATGGCGGATATGGCGACGAAGCGGAACACGGTCTGAGGTGTCTTGATGGCCGCGAACATGCCCTTCCGGACTTCTCCTGTGCCCCCATCATCATCCTCTTCGATGTTCGGATTGCGGCGCAGCAGCACCGCGGGGATGAGCGAGATGAACCACCAGCCGATGCCGACGTGCACCGCGAAGCGGTAGGCTTCGACCATCTCCATGCCGTCGCCCACCAGCATGCGCGGCAGGAATCCGGCGACGAGAGCACCGAACATCGCTGCCAGCGTGCGGAATCCCGAGCCGACGCTGAACAGGTGGATGCGTTCCTTCGGTTCGGAGTTCTCAGCCATGAACGGCACCTCGGTCACATGATGCAGCGCGCCGAAGGCGGCGGCGATGGCGGAGAAGGCCAAGATGGTGGTTCCATCAGTGGACATGATGAGAATCACCGCGCACACCGCGCCGCCACCGTCACCGATGATGAATCCCCATTTCCGGTCCAGCTTGTCGGCCAGTCGACCAGCCGGTATCGAGGCGAGCGCTGCCGCGATTCCGAGAACGGCGAGTCTCAAGCCCACGAACTTGAGGTCGAACCCGATCTGCAGCAGGTAGAGGTTGAACAGCACCTCCCAGGCGCCGTGGATGACGTCCATCCCGAAGATGTGCAGAAGATACATCCGGGCGTTCCAGCCGAAGCTGCGGATCTTGCCGAAGTAACTCAATTCCGGCTCTGCGTCATCACTCATGGGCTGGCTTCCCTGCATCAGAACGATTGTCCGGTGAGACGCTCATACATATCTGCGTACAGGGCTGCGGTCTTGTCGATGATCTCCTGTGGGAGGGCCTGGATAGGAGGCTCCGGGGTGCCTTCCGCCCTGGCTTTGTAGAGTGCGGCATGGTGTCCGGTGGCGATGTAGTGCTCACGCACTGATTCCTTGGAGAGTGACACCATCTGCCCCTGTGCGTGCAGTTCAGCGTCCCACCAGCGGTCCTCGTCGAGGGTGCCGAACGAGTCGACCAGGATTGGATTCCGGTCTTCTCCCAGCGCGAACTCCTTCTTGCCGTCGACATGAATCAGGCCTCGGGCGCCGGCTTCGCGCTCGATGATCGCGTCGACCTGCAGCACCACGTCGAGAATCGCTTGGAACTCGTCCTCTGTGAGATTGGATATCTGCAATGCCTCCTCGCGGTCGAGCAACCTATCATACACCTCGAATTTGGTTGACACCTCGAGATATGGCTCGGGCAGCTTCACCCCTTCCTCGATCTGTGTGCCGGGCTCGAATCCGAACTCCTCGACGCCGACCTTTCCATCGGTGTAGCGCTTGTAGGCTGAGCCGACGAGGTAGTGGCGACAGATGACCTCGAGCGGGACGAACACGTTCTCCATGTCGCGGGGAATGGCCCCGGGTTCACGAATGACCGTCATCTTGCGGGCGAGGCAGCGGTCGGGCGCGTGCATGTCGATCGTGTGGGTGTCACAGACGCCCTCCTTCTCCACGAGGTCGAACCAGTGACAGGTGGTGCGGTTGAGGCTCTCACCCTTGCGTGGCACGAGGCTCGGGATGATCTGGTCGTAGACGGATATCTGGTCGGTGTAGCGGAACTCGAGGACATCCGGGTCATCGGTGCTCCAGACCTGCTTCACCTTTCCCGAATAGAGCAGTTCTCCCATATGAGGTGGGCCCACGCGAGCCGCCCTTCATTGTTGGGCTGCGCCTTGGTCATCAGTGTGAGCGCAGAAGTATCCCGCAGTCACGTCTGAGCGCGGCTCTCGAAATGGTGACCAGATGGCGGACGATGTCGTTGACTCCTCCGTCGAGCGGTTCGTCAGCGCGGACGACGAAGCGGCCGTTGGTCAGCAGTTGCACCAACTCTGTGAGTTCGTCGCATTCCAGCCAACCGTGGAGGCGCCCGACCCCAGATTCCTCATAGCGCTCGTGGCTGAGCAGGGAACTGGAGAATCTGCCCGCCAGCGCCAGCAGCAGGTCGTCGAGGATCTCGCCATCCTCTACCGGTGAGGTACACCATTCCAACAGGTAGGAGAGCGGGTTGGCGTCACCCCAGGGGAACCGTCCCAGCCTGTCCCGGCTGAGTTCGCCGCCGATGTGAATCGCCCGACCTGACTCTTCTCGGGCCATGAGGGCGGTGAGCATGAGTGTGGCATCATCCCAATCGATTCCCGCTCTGCCAGCGGATGTGTCTGCATCTTGGGACTCGAGGTCTGCGGCGAGGTGGGGGTCACCCTCTAGGAGGTCCTTGAAGGCGGAATCATCGCCAGCATCGGCGGATCCCAGTGCTTC
>CATMIM010000266.1 GCA_950068635.1 uncultured Candidatus Poseidoniales archaeon | reverse complement strand
TGCTCGAGAACCGCGGCCTGATCGGCAAGGGGCACGTGAACATGCTCGCAATCGGTTTCGGCTCACTGTTCGCCTGGCTCATCTTCGCTTCCATCGGCTGGTGAGTCGGAGCGAGACGGTTCCGCGCCGGGCCCTGCTGCATCCGCAGGGGGAATCGCCACTCTCTGCTCGAACAGGGAACGGGTCCCTCCATGCGGTGAGTTTGCCACAGAATCCGTGGCCGGAAGTTCCAGGGCGCTGGACGCGTTCATCGATTCTCCATCAGTGGAGCGGCGTGATCGGGGAACGAACATGACGCCGAGCAACACCACCACGAGCAGACCGAGGAAAGCGAGAATGGCGACCCACGGAATCTCGAATGCACCTTCTCCGGAAGTCGTGGGCCCCATCTCTTCCTCACCTTCGATGGTGATGGCGATCGAGCCCGAGACGGAATGGTAGGCCATGTCGGTGACCTGCCACCGTAGCGCATGCTCTCCGATGCTGGCGTTGGCGGTGCGCTCCGCCGCTTCTGCAGCATCGGCCACCTCGACATCATCGAACCATAGTTGCAGAGCGCATTCACCCGCGAGTTGCTCGACCTCGAAGAGGTTGCTTGGGCTGGAGCTCAATGTGACTGATGGGGTCTGTCCGACCAGCGCGATCGATTCACCCCCCGAGGATATCACGAGGCTCAGTTCGCTAGGTTCGATCCCGGCTGCCAACGGAGGTTCCTCGGTCGCCCAACCGAACTCCGTCTGCCAGACGAGCATCAGTTCCGCATCCGGTGGAAGGTCCGCGGGTGTCGGGTCCCACTCAGCACATGCGGTGGCATCCTGAGGTGCCCGAGGCATCTCCAGTCGATGGATGGACACCTGGTAAGTGAGGCGTTCCTGACGTGACTCCGACCAGAGGTCGATGAACACGCCCACATCGGAGTCGATAGTTCCCCCTGAGCCGATGCCCTCGATCGACAGTTGCTGCCAATCACCCGACGGGTTCACCGTCCAATGTAACTGAGTATCCGGCCCCACCCACAGATCATCGTCGTGCAGGATGCCGTTCGTGATCGTGACCTCCAAGGTGGCTGACGCATCGTTGACCACCATGACATCGGTCTCGACGCGAGCGGTCGCCCCCGCTTCATCACTGACCTCCGCCATCACCGTGTGGTTGCCCGCCTGCGTGAAGCGCAGGAAGGCCGTCGCTCCCGGCATCGGGAACAGGGGGGAGCCGTCGATGGTCCATTCGAGGCTGAGCTTGTTCCTGTGGCTGATGGTGTCATCGATCTGCACCTGGAACACCGCTTCCCCTCCGAGCGTGACCTCGTTCGTCATCGCCGTCCACACGATGGTCGGTGCCGGGTTGCTGATGTTGACCTGTTGCGCGAGGTCGGTCTGCTGTCCCCACTGGTTGCGTACCGAGAAGTTGAGCGTGTACGGACCTGGGAAATTCCATACGTGGGCTGCGGAGCCTTCTGAATTCCAGTCCCTGACAGAGCCGTCGCCCCAGTCGAAGCGGTACGTGAGTCCGCCCGCGTTCGACGCGTCTGCAACGACATCGATGGTCAGGCTGACCACCTCGTCCATGTCGTATACGCTGTTCATGGCGACCGAGATCTGCGGAGCCTTGGCCGCCACCTCTACAGGCACGAGGAGCATGTCGGTCAGGCCCTGCTCATCGCGCACCGAAAGCGTCAGGTTGTGCCACCCAGGGTTGGGAAAACTGCGCTTCCATGTCCCGTTGGTGCTCCAGTCGCGGTTCCAGCCGTCGTCCCACTCCCAGCGATACTCCATGCGCGCCATGTCGTATGCTGAATCCAGCGTTCCCGTTGCATCGAAGAGGGTGTTCGCACCCGGCACGATGTCCTCATCGTGGGTGATGTTGGCGACCGGTGGGCGGCCGGTGACGCTGTGCACGGTGGAGAATCTGCGGCCCTCGTCGGTGGCGGGGTCCCATGCGAGCAGGCGGGCTGTGCGCGTCCCTTGGTTGGCGAACGGGAGCGAGACATCGCGGGTCAATGGTTGACCGCTGAATGAGAGGTTACTCCAGTCGACCACACCCTCCATGCCGACATCGACGTGAACGGTCCAATTGCTCGGTGCACGGATGGTGAATGTGACATCATCTCCCTCCACGCTGGTGCTCGTGTTGACCGAGTAGGTCACGTCGCTCGGATTGATGAGCGGTGTGGGCTGGGTGGCCGTGACCTGCTGGTCGGCGCTGATGTTGCGCAGCCAGAGTATCTCACCGGCCGGCCAGCTCACGAGCAGGTCGACGTTGGTGGAGTCAGCAGCGAGCCCGAAGTGCACGCGGGCGTCGCTCATCGAGCCGTGCGGGCCCTCGCCGCCGGCGACTTCGCGGTATTGCGTGGATGTGCCGCCTCTCCAGAGTTCGACGTTGGCGCCGATGGCAGGGGCGCCGTCCGCGTCGCGCACGTCGACCGTGAGCCAGTGGTTGGGTGCGCCCGCTGTCGGTCCGTCATTGCGGTAGAGGTGGATGCCGCTGGGCTTGCCCGGGTCGTCGGAGCCGCCGGTGATCAGGTCGAGGTCGCCGTCGTTGTCGTAGTCGACGAAGGCGCTACCGTAGGTGTTGACCACATCGAGGCTCCAGTTGGTAGCCTGGTTGGAGAAGGTGAGGTTGCCGTGGTTGATCCACATCTCGGCGCGTGCGTAGTCGAGGTCGTAGACCTGCGGCAGCCACATGTCAAGGTCGCCGTCGTTGTCCACGTCGCCGAGCGCCACTCCGGCGTAGAGTTCGTCCCCTTGGAAGGTGCCGGCTCCCCCACGC
>CATMIM010000265.1 GCA_950068635.1 uncultured Candidatus Poseidoniales archaeon | reverse complement strand
CAACACCACCGTGGACCCCGACTATGGTGCGGGCAACTGGGTGGAACTGGAGTCACCGACGAACGACAGTTGGTTCAACGCCGGGCAGATATATCGCATCAGGGGGACGGCGGAGATCCCCGAGTACGACGGGGCACCTGAGCGGACCATCGAGGAGGTCTTCGTCAGGGCGTCGGTCAGGTATTATGACCCCGCATTCCACAATGACACGATAATCGATTGGACGCTGGCCATCGGAACGGACGAATGGTGGTTCGACCTGCCCGTCGAACTGTGGCATGATGGGGCGGACGTGTTCATCGAAGCCCGCGCCAAGGATGACATGGGTCGCTGGTCGAATGGCTCGTGGCACTGGCATCATGTCGGCGAGACGATCATCGACCTCGAGGAGCCGAGCGGATACGGAACACTGAGCGGTGACACCACGGTCAAGGGGACGTACAAAGCTGTCTACGGCGAGCGAATCGAATACCGCATCGGTAACGGTCAGTGGAGCACTGCGGAGAACCTGAGTCAGGGAGAAGATTACGATTCAGGAGACTGGCAGACGACTTGGGACACGACCGAGGTGGCTGATGGCACATGGCGGATCTCAGTGCGCCTGGTCACCGAGAGCGGATGGACGACGCAGGAGGTGCGGCGCAACGTCGAGGTGGATAACCAGCCTCCTGCCTCCGACCTCGAGCCGTTCAGCAGCCTGCTCGTCGAGGAGAACGGCATCTCGCTCGACCGGGCGTACGTCAACAGTTACCTGAAGGTGCACCTGGATATCCGGAACAGCGGTGACCTGAACGCCTACGAGGTGATGATCCTGCTGCGCGAGGATGGCGAGCAGGCGACGGTGGAGACCATCTCTCACATCGATTCGACCGATATCGTCTCCATCTCGTTGGGATACATGCCGACGACCGCGGGTGACCACACATTGGAGGTGGTCATCGACCCGAGTGACCTGATCGACGAGAGTGACGAATCGAACAACGTGATCAGCATCACCTTCCCGGTCGACCCACGCCCCCCTGGTGTCGACCTCGCCTTCCGACCGGGGGCCGTCGCCACGCACCCGGAGGTCCCCAATCCGAACGGCGAGACGCAGATGACCATCCGCCTTGACAACCTCGGAGCCGACCTCGCTCTGCAGGCGACGATGTCGTTGAACCACTGGACCGAACTCGGTTGGGAGGTCACCGACACCCGCACGCTCGATCTGGTTCCCGGAGCCGGTTTCGTCGAGGTGCCGTTCACCTTCCACGCCACCGAACTGAAGGCGGGCGTGGAGAAGTTCCGCGTCGAGGTGGCGGTCGACGGCGACCAGATAGATCTCGACACCAGTGACAATGAACTGGAGTTCACGATTCTCGTCGACCCCTCGCGACTTCAGGGTGCGCGCCGTCCAGACCTGCCGAGCGGCCATGTTCCGCTGGAGTTCTCCGCCGCCGAGGGAGAGAACCTGCTGTTCTCCAGCGATGGCAGCAGCGTCTGGGTCCATCGCGTGAATGAGCGCTATGACCTGTTCACCTGCTTGGAACTGGAGGACGAATGGTCGGGGAGCTTCGCACTCGCAGCAACCGACGATGAGAAGATGCACGTTGCCTGGACGCGCCGCTTTGTGGACGACTTCGGGCTGACGCTGCACACGGTTTCGTTCACCACCATCGATTCCAGCTGCACCATCTCCGAGATCACCGACCTGATGACCCCGTTGAGCCTTGCAGAGGGCAAGTACTGGGGTCTGGACATGGACATCCGTTCTGACACCGTAGCCGTCGCTGGCTACCACAGGGACCTGGCAACGATGGGAACTTACGACGACATCACCTCTGTGTTCGTGCTCGACAGTGACAATCCCGCCGACGCTGACGGTTGGCGCTTGTCCCGTGAGATAATCCCCGTGGTCGAGGTGATCGAGACCGCTGCCGACCCCGTACAGATCTCCCTCGGTTCGGAGTGGGTGCATATCCTGTTCCAGGACGCGCGGAACGACACGACCGGCATCGAGCGGCTGGGCGTGTTCTACGCGCATGGGAACCTAGGCGAGCAGAACTGGGCGTTCCGCAAGGCGATGGGCGATGACGCCGGTGGGGCCCAGTTGGCTGTGCTTGAGGGGGATGACGGCGAGGACATCGTGGTCACGGGCTGGCGCGAACTGGATGGATACGACGCTGAACTCGTGCTGAGCGTCACCTACAGCAACCTCACCGAACTCGATTCAGAGAGGGTTGCGGCAGCCGGCCTGCTGAACTTGAGGTTCGTCGAGACCTCACGCGGTCTGCAGGTGTTCCACGACGCCGTCGGACCCGCTTCCCGGCAGATCCACTACAGCCTCATCACCGTCAAAGATGGAGAGCCAGAGATAGCGCTGGGCGGCCCGCTCACCGAAGGCTGGCTCGCTCTGGCGTCCCGTTCCGATGACGCAGGCGAGACACACATCATCTACACCTCGTCCTCGCTCGACTGGCGCGCCCGCCTGCTCGTCGACGACCGCGAACCGGAGCTGCAGAAGACCTCCATCCTCGATCGTCTTCGAACACTGATGAACCTCGATGAGCGCACCTTCCAACTCGTCTCGAAGATCCTGATGGCTACCTGTATCATGGCGACGGTTCTGCTGCTGGCAGTATCGGCTGGGATGTTGGGTAGACGAAGGCGTGAAGAGGTTCTGGTGGCGGTGCTCGAGGACGACGATGACCCCATCGAGGATGACGAAGATGCCGAGTTGATCGACGACGAGATAGACGAGATGATTGCGAATATCCGGACTCGCGATGAAATCGAC
>CATMIM010000264.1 GCA_950068635.1 uncultured Candidatus Poseidoniales archaeon | reverse complement strand
GCACCCAGCGCGCCGGCGGTGTCAGCAAGTTCCTCCACCGTCTGCACCGCGACCTTCTCGCCCTGCTCCTGGGGGTGGGCACGGCCCACCTCGCACATGCTCGTCTTACCACATCCTGGAGTGCCGGTGACGGCGATGCGCAGCGCCGGCAAGGAGACCATCGCAGCCGGCGTGGCGCCGTCGACCATCAACTTGCGCACCGACTGAATGATTATACCGAACGACCCCAATCATCTGTCTACGAGGGAGTGACATGGACAGAGGAGACATAGCCACGGCAATCGTGCTGATCGTGGCGGAGCCAGGGGCGGAGAGCGATGTCTACCATCAACTGAAACTGATTCCGGAGGTCGTCGAGGCGATGCTGCTGTTCGGCGAGTACGATCTCTACGCCAAGTTGGTGTGCGATGATTTCGGGATGCTCGGCAGTGTGGTCATCACTCAGATTCGGGCCATCGAGGGAGTGGATTCGACCAAGACGCTGACCGCCGCTCCCATGAACTGACCACGAACTGCAACCCTGTCATTGCCTACTGCCGCCACCATGGGCCAGCGGTTCACTGTTTCTTGGCCGCCGATGCATTCACTTAGTGCCCGACGCGAGCCGCAGGCATGGTCGAGCCGGTCGAGGACGGCGAGGCGATTCGCTGGGCTGGCGTGCTGACGGCCATCGACCCGCGCGAGTCGAAGATGAACTGGCTGCTGTTGGCGATACCCGTCGCCATCTGGCTATCACTGGTGGAGCACAACCAGCCAATGGCGTTCATCACCTCGATGGTGGCCATAATGCCGCTCGCCTACCTGATGGGACGGGCGACCGAGGAGTTCGCGCTCAGGACCAGCGAGTCGGTCGGCGGCCTGCTCAACGCGACGTTCGGAAACGCCGCCGAACTGATCATCTGCGTGCTGGCCATCGTCGCCGCTGCCACAGCCCTTTCCAATGGTGACCCTGAGTCCGCGGCCACGCTCGTGCACGTGGTGCAGGCGTCGTTGATCGGCTCCATCCTCGGCAACCTGCTGCTGGTGCTCGGACTGGCGTTCGTGTGGGGGGGAATCCACCACAAGGTGCAGAAGTTCAATCCTGAGCAGGTCGGTGCCAACGGCTCATTGCTGCTGCTGGCTGTGATTGCGCTCATCCTGCCTACCGCATACCACATGACAGGGGGTGGCGATGCCGAGACCCTCAGCGCCAACGTCCTGAAACTCTCTCATGCCACAGCCGTGGTGCTGCTGCTGCTCTACGGCCTGTTCCTGATTTTCCAACTGCGCACACACACCGACCTTTTCGTCACCGATGGAACGCATGAGCATGAGGAGCCGACGATGCGCAAGCGCGAGGCGATGCTGCTGCTGGTGATGGCGACCGCGCTGATCGCCTTGATGGCCGAGATTCTGGTGTATTCCATCGAGTCTGCGGGAGAGGAGTGGGGTATGCCCACGGTGTTCATCGGCGTCATCCTGCTGCCGCTGTTCGGTAACGCCGCCGAGCACTTCACCGCGGTGGTGGTGGCGGGCAAGGACAAGATGGACCTCTCGTTCGCCATCGCCGTCGGCTCGAGCACGCAGATAGCCATCTTCGTGGCGCCGCTGATGGTGCTGTTCGCGTGGGCGATGGGCGTGTCGCTCTCCTTCGAGTTCGGGCTGCTGGAGACGATCGCCACCTTCCTCGCGGTGCTGATAACCAACGCCATCGCTGCCGACGGCAAATCCAATTGGCTCGAGGGAACGATGTTGCTGGTCACCTACGCTCTGCTCGCCATGACCTTCTCGCTCGGATGAGATTCACAGGCTCTCAAGGGCCGCGGATGTACAGTGTACAGGAGCGACAATCGGGTTGCAGCGGCTGGGCGTGCCGTTCGGGATCTCGACCCAGTAGTCAATGCCCTCCACCTGCCCGGGGTAGTCTGTGGAGATGCTGTGCGCGCCGACGGCCAGAGCCGCCTCCAAGCGCGTGGTGTCGTTGTTGTCGGCCTCCTCGCCGCCACTGTCGGCGCGGCTGCGAACGATGTAGCCCTCCGTGACGAGTCGGGTGATTTCCTCGCCATCGCCCACTGGGTTGGTTCGCGAGAAGATTGATGCCTCGCCGCTCGATTCGTCGGACAGCGTGAACATCCGGGCGCCCGCGAGGCCCGGGTGGTCCTCGAGGTAGAGGTCTCGAGTCTCGCCGGACGCGAGCAGCACGAACACAGCCTTGCCGCGGTTTTCCTCGAGCAGCGGCCAGCCATCGTTGAGCACACCCTCCTTGAGGGTGGGCCACTCACCGCGCACGTCATCGGGCGTGATTGTCTTGTTGCGGGGCCAGAACTGCGCGATCTCCTGCTCGATGTCCTCCAGCAGCCCCGACAGCTCCAGTGTTGTGGTGACGTCAGTGGCCTGCTCCGGCCAGTCCTTGGGCTCGACCCAGATGAACAGGGGGTGGTGGGCTTCATTGGACTCTGACCAGTCAAGCAGGGTTGCCAAGCAGTCCTCGAAGGTGGGACAGGTGGTCCCCGAGTCGTACTGGTTGTGGTACACGTACAACTGGCCACGCGGATCCCACCAGACGTCGATCTCGAACTGCCTGACGCCGAGTTGGGAACTCTGGACGTCAAGCGGCTCGTGGGTGTACATGTACTCCCTCGTGGGTGAGACCAGCGGCTCGATGTGGTACGAGTTGTGGGTGCCCTTCATCTGGATGTGATTCAACCGTAGTGGTTCCACCACTTCCTCTTCCTGCTGCTCCTCGACGTCACCGGTGGAGAACAGACAGCCTGAGAGCGACGTGGCCAGCAGCAACG
>CATMIM010000263.1 GCA_950068635.1 uncultured Candidatus Poseidoniales archaeon | reverse complement strand
ATAGGATGCAGTTGGCGGGACCGAGGTTCCTTGAGGCGGCGAAACTATTGGGATTGATGTGAATGTCTCCTTGCTGACATCCTTGGATAGGGCCGGAGTGACCGTCCTGCACGACTCGGCAATCTGAAATGCAAGGCGCGGGTCGCCGCGAGCGATGAGCGATGACGAGGGGCTTGACTACGCCTCGTCGGGCGTCGATATCGATCTTGAGGGAGAGGCGATCTCGTCGCTGATCGATTCCTTGGGAGCATCCCCACGCCCTCCGGGGACAGTGGGCGCACCTGTCGAGCTGCCCGGCGGTTTCGGCGGGCTGGTCGAGTTCGGGGACAACCTGCTGGCGCTCGCCACCGATGGTGTCGGCTCCAAGTTGCAACTGGCGACCGCACTCGGTGAGTACGGGGGAGTCGGCATCGATTGCATGGCGATGAACGTCAACGACCTCATCTGCGTCGGCGCAGAGCCGATCGCCTTCGTCGACTACATCGCCACCCCGAAGCCTGACGCTGAGGTGCACGCGGCGCTGGGCGCATCCCTGGCCGAAGCGTGCCGATTGGCGCGCGTCACCCTCGCTGGAGGCGAGACTGCCAGCCTGCCGGGCATCGTCAAGGAACTCGACCTCTCAGGCACTGCACTGGGCTGGCTGCCCAAGGAAGCGGCCATCACCGGCGAGAACATCACAGGAACTGACGTGCTCATCGGGCTGCCGAGCAACGGCATCCACTCCAACGGTTACTCGTTGGTACGCCGCCTGCTTGAGGTGACCGGGGCCGAACTCACGGATGCTGCACCATTCGATGCGAGCCATGCTCACCGCGACATCACCCGTTTCGCGTCATCAACGCCCGATTCGGACCCCTCTCTCGGAGAGGTGCTGCTCAACCCGACGCGCATCTACGTCGACCCGGTCGTCGACCTCCTGCTCGCCTGCCGCGCGGGTGAAGGCCCGTGTCAGGAAGGGGACATCCATGGAATCGCCCACATCACCGGTGGAGGGCTGTCCAACCTCCTCAGGCTCAACCCGCACGTCGGATGGCACATCTCAGAACCCCTCCCTGAACCTCCCGAGTTCGACTGGATCCGCCAGCATGGCAAAGTGGAAGCCCGAGAGATGGCACGCACGTTCAACCTCGGAATGGGGATGGCGCTCGCCGTGGATCCCGCCGCCGGTGACGCTGTCTCCGACTGGCTCAACAGCCGCCTTCCGGGCTCGAGAGTGGTCGGTCACGCGAGTGGTGAGAGTCACACAGTGACTCACGCGGATGAGCGCATCGTCTTCGATGCCTACTGACGGGTTCGCTCTCATTCGTTCAATAATGGTCGACGGGCCATGTTCAACATGGCCGACGCCGAGAACTGCCGCTGCTGCCGTTCAACGATGCTCGCGGATGATTCTGCGGACGCAGAGATGTGTGCCGTCTGCCTTCCGTGGAACAACATGCGCGAACTGATGCGCACGTCGGTCCCTGCATGGCAGATCCACATGCAGCGCGACCAGCAGCAGCTGCTCGACGATGCAGATGAGTGGCTCGATGGTGATGGAGCGCAGATCGCAGAACTGCTGCCCTCAGAGCCAGCGTGGGCTGGGCTGCTCCGCGCAGTGAGTGGACAGAGGCACATCCGCGCTGATTCCAACGAGGTGGACCTGGAGAGCGAACCCGAACTCGACGCCCTTCGCACCATGCTCTCCTCGCGCCGCTCACCGCTGTTCCCCGACCTGACGGACAGCGATGTGGACCCACTGCAGGGTGAACTGCGGGTAGAGGTGACAGGCCATCGCCTGGTCAGCGACGATCGCTCTCTGCTGGTCGATGGTGTCCGCATCGAAGCCGGCCCGGGAGACCTGCTGCTGCGAATGCTGTTCGAGGCGAACTGCGAGGTCGCCACCGCTCGATTCCTCAGGATGCTGGCGCACATCGAAGGCCGGCAGGAGGAAGATGGCGCGGATCTCGAAGTGCGCAGACGCCGGGCCGCGCTCCGCTCCTGTCGCTTCCATACCGTCGGTGCGGCCGATGCGCCGCGGCCGGCAGCGAATATGGAGGGATTCATGGAAGCGACGCCACCATTGTGCGACTGGGATTCCCGGCGCTGGATGTTGGGCATTGATGACGGCACCGGGAGCAGGGTGCTGCTGCCGCTGCCGAGCACACCGACCCTCGTCGAGCGCTTCCTGTCCATCTGGTCAGGCAGACCCAACCGAAGGGTTTCCGACAGACTGCGGGCCATCTGCCTCCGGTGGGCGGCGCGTTGCAGCACATCCTCTCCAGAAGCTCGCATCACGCCGCACGAACGCTCGTTCGGCATGTTGCGCGGAGTGGTCGACGCCAACCCGGAGAGGGTGGCCTTCCTCGAGGACGGGCTGTTGGTCACCGGAACCATGGGTGTGCGCTGGTCGATCACCAGAGGAGTGGGCGTGCACAACACTCCGTATGTCATCGAGCCGGTGTGCATGGTCGACCTGGAGCGCAAGGGAAGTCCGGTCTGCCTGTTCGACGAGAGCACCGAACTGCCGCTGGGAGACCGGCTGGTGATGACGGTGCTCGGGCTGCTCAACGACTCCGCCATCTCCAAGACCATCCCGCAGGTGGCGCTCGCTGCAGCCATGCTCAAATCGCGGAACAGGAGAACCCCTCATGCCGTGCTCGAGCAGTTGTTGTGGCAGAATGCTCGGGTTGCAGAGGATTGAACTGCATGGCCGAACCGCGCCGTGGACGTGACCGAAGCACATCCTCCCGCGGGCTGGCCCGGTGAACTGCTGCTGGAAGGGCGTACGCCGTTCC
>CATMIM010000262.1 GCA_950068635.1 uncultured Candidatus Poseidoniales archaeon | reverse complement strand
TGACGACCGCCTTGAACACAGCCTCTTGCTTCTTTGCCATTACATCACTCAGCGTCCCGCCGACAAGCGGCCCCTATATGTGGATTCCCACCGGTCCGTAGGACCGAGTCCAACGATTCCATCCGTGTCAAAGCCGGGCTTTGCGCACAGAGCGCTCGATTGCGCCCTCGACCCGCTTCTCGAGCGTGCCTGGAAGGGCGGCGGGCATCGACAGATGCTGGGTGCGGCCGCGGCCAGAGGTTTGGTTGGCTGTGCGCGACTCGATCAACTGCTGCTGCTCCAGCGTCTTGAGATGCTTCCAGAAGGTGGTGTGGCTGCGCGGTTCGACCTCGTACTCCTCGCAGACGACGTGGTAGAGCTTCTCGGCGTCGCCGGTGGTCACCTCGTCCTCCTTGCGCAGGCGGCGACAGAGCGACAGCAGGGAGAGTTGTGCGTGCAGGGTGAGATTTTCGACCACGTTCGGCTCGACCGTCTGTCCCACCTCGCGGGCGACGATGCGCACGTCATCGGGAATTATCTCGCCGCGGCCGGACCGCTCCGCCTTCTTTGCTGAATCCTCGAGCAGTTCGATGGCGAGTCGAGCATCCCCTATCTCGGCCGCCCGCTGGCCGATGGTGCGCAGCACGCCGTCAGGAACGGTGCCCTCGATGCAGGCCGCCTCCGCGCGCTGGCGGGCGATGGCTTCGAGTTGTTCAGCGGCGTAGACTTCGAGGTGGACGTGGTTGCTCGTGCCGAAGCGAGAGATGATCGCCGGCTCCAGCAGGTCGAGCACCTGCGTCTGGCTGATGATGATCAGTGAGAGCGTTCCGGCCTGCTCGAGCCCCTCGTCGATGCGCAGCAACTGGTAGAGCAGGTCGCCCTTGTCGCTGCGCAGCAGGTGGTCGACCTCGTCGAGCACCAGCAGCAGGTGCTCCTTGTTGCCGTGCAGCTGGCGGCGCAGTGACTGCATGATCTCCCCGCTGCCGAGTCCGCGCTCGGGATGACCGCTGTCCAGCGCGGTGATCAGGCGCTGCAGCACCTGTGTCTTCGACGGGTGGTTGCGGCAGTTGACATGTACCGGCCTGATATCACGCGTCCCTGCAAAGTGCCGCTGCAGGTCCTTGGAGAAGCAGTGCGACAGCACGGTCTTGCCGCTGCCGACCTGTCCGGTGATGACCGCACGGCAGGAGACCCGCCCGTCCTCGATGCCGGTGAATATCTCGCCCAGTTTGGTCAGTTCTGCATCCCTGCCCACCAACTCGTCAGGGATGTAATCGAAGGTGAGCGGAGCGTGGTCGCGGATGATCTTGCCCGCGCCGATGCGATTGAGATAATCCGTCATCACTTCAGCCTCCTCTGTGACACCTTCGCCGTCGCCCGCGGTCCGTGAACCGTTCCCTTCCTCGCTCCGCCGTTCTTAGAGATTCGGAATGCCAACGTGCGCGCGCCGCCATAGAGGCGTGTCCGCGCGTGAGGGAGTCAAGGAGGGAGTGTGAACAGTTCGTCATCACCATGACCGTCCAAGAATCCGATCCTGACCGCCGCATCGAGCCAGGCGTGGGCGTAGTTGATCGCGCCGAAGGCGCGCACCATGTCCCCCGACTCCATGAAATGCCGGGCGTCGGAGGAATAATCGTCGACCATGCGCAGCATGTCAGCCAACTTCGCAGCGTCATCGCTCCCGTCTTCGGTGAGGGGGGTGGCTTTTGCCCGAGCCTGTGCGGTCAGGTCGAGATAGCGCGTCACCAGTTCCTCTGTGACCTCGGCCCCGGATGCGGTTCCGTCTCCGTCAACCATGCTGCTCACCCGCCTGCGGAGGCCTGTTCCTGCTGGCCGAGCAATCTCCTGACATCTTCAGTGCGTCCGAGCGCCTGGTAGAGTTCGATGGCATTCGTGAGCATGCCTTCATCCTCTGCGGTAAGCGCCGCCTCGAACATCACCTGACGCTGCTCCCAGTCGATGCGTCGGCGCTCGCTGACCACCAGCCGCTTGAGGATCTCGCTGCGCCGACTGGCGAGTTGCGGGGACTCCCACCAGCGCACCAGGCCATCGCGGGTGGCTGTGCACATCACGTCAGCACCATTGGAGGAGAGCAGGTGGCCGGCGGGCATATCTCCCCCGGAAGTGGGCGGAACCTGTTCCAGGGTCTCGGAGAGCGTGAGCAGCCACCAGCCATCACCACAGCGGTCGGCGGCCAACGGGTCCGCAGCCAACTCGCGCAACTGCTCCAGCGAATCCCATCCGAATGGGTTCGGAGTCCCCTCGTAGAGACTCCCCTCGGGAGACTGCACCAGCAGCCTTCCACCGGACAGACGACTCACCCAGGCCCAGCGCCGTCCTTCGATGACCCGCTGGCTGTCATCTCCCGACAAGCGCAGACACCGAAGGTAGCCGTCGTCGTCATGCACCAGCAGATGTTCGCGATCGAGCCAGCCCACCAGATAGCGGATCCTTCCCGGCCTCAGCCTCCTGATGCCTCTGCCGTTGCGGTCGAACAGGTGCATGTGGTCACCGCGGTCCTGCAGCACCCAGCCGCCCCCCGGACGGGCGATGACCGAGCGAAATCCCCCTGAGACACTCCTCCCTTCACCGAGAGGCTCGCCGGTGGCGATGTCCAGAAGATGGAATCCCGGGCCCGCCAGCACGGCAACGGTATGGAGATCGATCTCGAGATGGTAGACATCGAATGCAACCTCCCTGCGCCAGACGAACTCACCCTCCGTGTCGAGCATGCGGATGACCCCGCCCGCAGCGACGATCATCCCGGCGGCATCGGCGGCGATCGCGCACACCTTTCCCTCGACCTGATGGCTCCAGCCG
>CATMIM010000261.1 GCA_950068635.1 uncultured Candidatus Poseidoniales archaeon | reverse complement strand
AGACGACATCGACATCGTCGAGCACAACGAGGCGTTCGCATCAGCGTCGTGCGCGGTGGCACAGGAACTCGGAATCCCCGATGAGAAGTTCAACCCTCACGGTGGGGCGGTGGCGATCGGGCATCCGCTGGGCGCTACTGGAGCACGGGTGCTGATGACCCTCATCAACGCACTCAGGAGGGGAGGGGGGCGCAAGGGCGTCGTGACAATCTGCCTCGGGGGCGGAAACGCCGTGGCCATGCTCGTCGAATGCGATTGAGGACCGTTCCGTCCTTTCAATCCAGGTGCGGGTCGATGTCGATGGGGATGAGGTGCTTCTCGTACTCGAGCATGGCGATCTTCAGCGGGTCGAGCACGAAGCGAACACCCGCTTCATCGACACCGTAGAGGGAGACCAGTTCGTCACGGAACTCGGACCTGAGTTCTTTCTCGGTCACGTAGAGCGGGGCGCCCATGCTGATCTGCAGCGCTCGCGCACCGACGATGCGCGCTTTCTCGAATCGAGTGTGGGGTCGTAGCGGTTCAACCATCATCATCATCTCACAGACTGTCTGTGTTCGCGGCGACCTGCGGCTCTCTCATAAGGCCACCGACGGGCAGGTGGCTCACTCTTCCTCGGATGACTCCCGTTGAACCCCTGTGGGTGGGTCCGCCTCTGACGGTCTGGTGCTGCGGAACAGGGCGGGAACGGTATGGCGGAATGCAGGCACCATCAGCACCAGCAGGAGGGCGCCGATCAGCAGGATCGTGGTGGAATCGGTCTCCTCTCGTTCTCTCGGTGCGAACCATTCTGCAGGCAAGGCTGAGGAGAGCGGAGTCTGCGAACCCGCCTCGGTTTCCGGAGTACCTGCACGACGGAGGAGCAGGACCAGTCGGGCATCCTCGCCCCCTTCTGACAGGTTGACGGCGAGTGTGGTCGAGCCTGTCTCGTTCCCGCTCACTGGCCGCAGGACCTCGGCTCCCCTGAGCACGTCGTCGAGGGTCAGCACGGTGGTGTGCATGCCATCTTGGACGAGCATGATGTCGAGCAGGTATTCTCCTCCGTCACCGGACACATTCCATCCAACGGTGATGTCACAGTCGAGACAGTCACGACTCCAGGAATCGATCGCGAGGGCGGGCGCTCCGGCCAGTGGAAGGTCGGCGCCCTCGGCTGTCAGGTTGCTGAGCAGGCTGGTCAGGTCGGGGGATTGTGACTCGCCGAGCAGTTTCCAGTGTCCATCGACAATCAAGGTCGGCCATCCGGTGACGTCGTAGTGCTGCTTCAACTGCTGGCTCTCCTCGAGCGCCAGCGGGTCCGGGCTGTCTACCGATGAGTGCTCGGCGATGACGAGCACAGCCGGCCACCATGAAGCCAGATCACCCATCTCAGACTCGACGCTGCGACAGGGGAGACACCAGGTGGCGGTATGCAGTTCCACGACATGAGGTGCGCCGACCGCTGCCGAGCCGTCGCCTTGGAAGGTCTCCCAGTCGATGGGCAACTGGATGGCGTTGACGAGCTCTCCCGGATGCGATCCTTCGTCGATTTCGCCACCTGTGACCAGCGGTGTGAGCGAAGCCAACAACAGGGCGCAGACGAGCGGTGCGAACCACTTCCGCAACATCTGACGGGACAGTCTGAGGTTGCTTGATATAGCGGCTTTGGGTGCCGCGCGTGTGGACCTCCGAGACAGTTTGTTCGTTGCTCGCAACATACCTTTCTTGCTGATTCTGATGACCTTGGGGGTCATCATCCTCGGGGGAACCGTGCGCATCAACGACGCCGGAGAATCCTGCCCTGACTGGCCGACCTGTTTCGGGACCTGGGGATTCGACATCTCTGAGGCTGAGCAGGAAGCGTGGTACGACGCACACCCGGATGAACTGGATTCGCGCGGCTACGGACAGCGCTACACGACTGGCGAGATCTTCACCGAATGGGCCCACAGGCTGGTCGCCTCATTCTCAGGGGTGGTGGTCATCGCTGGACTGCTCGTCGTGCGCAAACACAGGGATTCGCTCTCCGACGCCAACTGGTCCGCTGCCAAACTCGCACTGACGCTTGTGGTCGCTCAGGGCCTGATGGGGGCGATCACGGTTCGCATGGACAACACCTCGTGGTCGGTGGTGGCTCACCTCGTGCTCGCACTGGTCTACGCCACAGGGCTGCTCTGGTGGTGGCTCGTCTGGCTCAGGGATGAGGACGAACTTCCCGATTGGGCACGGCTTCCCTCCGGGCTTGCTGGTGCAGGCGAGAAACTCGTGCGCGACTCGCTGGCGATGCTGTTGCTGGTCGCGATGTTCGGGGCCTGGGTGGCCACCGGCGAAGGAGGAGCGTACAACCAAGGTTGCAGCGTCGGCTTCTGGAGAGGATGGCCGCTGTGTCACGGCGAGTTGATTCCGATCTCCCAGATGGGCAATTCTCCCGTCGATGTGCAGTTCGGGCACCGTCTCGTGGTGCTGGTGGCGCTCGCGGTGCTGACCTGGTATACTGTGAAGCTGACGCGGGTGGCGAAGGAGTTCGAGGGCGGGCGGAACCTGACCACCATGGCGCACAGTGGATTGGCCTTCTTCCTGCTCAACATCGCCGTCGGTGGGCTCTACATCGTGCTGGCAGCGCGGGATTCGGGTTTTCCCGAGCACCTCTCGCTGCTGCACCTCATCTTCAGCACCCTCTCCTTCCTCGCGTACGCGCTGGCGTGGTTGGTGTGCAAGCTCGACGAGCCAAAACAAGCCGACTGAGCCCGTTCCGTGGTCGCAGCAATTGATAGGCGAGGTCGGTGCCGCACCCTCTGGGTGCGACGTTGTCTGAGAGATC
>CATMIM010000260.1 GCA_950068635.1 uncultured Candidatus Poseidoniales archaeon | reverse complement strand
CACCGATCAGGTAGGACGCGTGTGCGAGGCACCCCAGGTAGTACTGCTTCAATATCACGGGTCTCTCCTCTGGTTTCCTGAGCCACCCTACCGGGCCGGCTGGTCACAGGTACTATATTGATGCGCGCCAGTCCAAGCCGCCACCCTCAGTCCCCGAGCCGACCGGTAGACCCAGTATTCAAAAGTGCGATAATCTCCCCCGCATGCTTGAGAGCCCCTGCCCTGTCCGGATGCACATTAGCCCTCGGCAACGCCTCCAGAACTCCTTCCCTCTCCAACATCCTCGCCACATCCCCCTCGGGCAGCGTCATCAGCACCTGACGATCCCGCGCCAATGTATCGACGATCATGTCTTCGATGGCACGGGATACCGAGTAGTCGATCGCCGGTGGGCTCGCCAATCCATTGGTATCAACCGGAGAGGCGGGCGCCTGTCTCGCCTGCTCGCTGCTCGCGGTGTTCCTGCCGGTCCTCGCCCTCGTGGTGGTCACAGGGATGCTCGGGCTTGCGGTCATGCTGCTCGTACGCTGGAGGAGGCGGAGGCGCGAGCGTGGTGGTTCTGAGCGGTCTGGACCCCCCGAAGGGCTATCCGTGATGTGACCGCGGAGGCGACCAATGGCCACAGGATGGAGGCCGGGGAGCCTCACTCCCGCCGAGGTCTCCGATGGCGACTCATACCATCGAGCACTCTATCTCGACGGCGATGTCGACCGGCCGGCCGGCTGGCACAAGGACTCAGTGGCCCACCTGCTGGAGTTGGCGATGCCACATATCAAGCAAGGCTCACTGGTTGTGGATTATGGAGCGGGCACGGGCGGTTCCGCCATCGAACTGCTGAAACTCACCGACGCCGCCAACCTCTCCATCGAGTTGGTGCTGGTCGACCCGCTGGTCTCCTGGTTCGGCAAGGCGAGAGAACTGCTCGGCCACCGGGATGACGTGCATTTCGTGTTCTCGATGTTCACCAACGAGGAGGGCAAACCGCGTTTCCATCGATTGGAAGAGATGCTCGATGGGCGCAAGGTGGACGTGATCATCTCATCCTCCACCCTGCACCTCGTGCCGACCAAAGCGCTCCCCGACCTGGGAGTTCAGTTCGCTGGATCACTGGCAGAAGGAGGCGTGTTCGTCTGGGACAGCGGCGATGTCGACAGCGACATGCTGCCAGCCGATGCATCCCTGCTCCATGACCCATACCGGGCGGTGCGCGAGCACCTCAGGGACGATTCGGCGCGACAGGCACTGCTCTCCGAGATGGGGGAGACCGATGCGCATCAAGCCGAGCGCCGGGTCGATCGCATATTTCCCGAACCGTTCTCCATCGACGTGATGCTGGACGCATTCGAGTCTGCGGGTTTCTCCAGTGAGATCAGCGACCACATCGTCGGCTTCTCCAATGAGGATTCGGAGCGCTTCATCCTCGTCCCGCGGCTCTCCGAGATAGCCGCCCCGCTCATTGAGGGAGAAGAGCGCGACCGGGCGGTATGCAGCGCCATAACTTCCGTGCTCGCGAAAATGCGCGAGGCCGGCACGGCATCCGAGTCAGAGTATCGCAGCCATTGGGTATACGGTTACCACACCCACGACTGAGAGCAGCCGCGCACGCACCCTCGCACGCGGGCGAACCATGATAGCGAAAACTCCCGAGTCAAGGCCCATGGACCCATCACAGGGGGCGCACGCTGACGCTGTCCAAGCGATCGGGAACACTCCCTTGATTCGCCTCAACTCATATGCCCCAGATATCGGCGATTCAGAGATCTGGGTCAAACTCGAGCGTTGTAATCCCGGGGGTTCGATCAAGGACAGAATCGCCTTGCAGATGGTACTCGACGGCGAGGCCGAAGGCCTGCTCAAGGAGGGAGGAACCATCGTCGAGGCGACGAGTGGCAACACGGGCATCGGACTGGCGATGGTCGCCGCCCAGCGCGGATATCGTTGTATATTCACGATTCCAGATAAGATGTCGAACGAAAAGATAGATCTTCTGCGGGCGATTGGTGCTGACGTTCACGTCTGCCCCACTGCGGTTGACAAGGAAGACCCCCGCTCGTACTACGAAGTGGCCGCGCGGCTTGCCCGCGAGATAGAGGGTGCATGGTATCCCGACCAGTATTCACACATGGCCAACCCACGGGCCCACGAACTGCAGACCGGGCCGGAGATCTGGGCACAGTGGGCACAGACAGGAGGGGGGCAATTCAGCCATTTCATCGCCACCATGGGCACTGGAGGGACGATCACCGGGTGCGCTCGTGCTTTTGCCGAACTCGCGGAAAGGGATGGTACGCCAGCCCCTCGAAACATCGGCGTCGATGCTGTCGGCTCCATTCTCAAGCAGTGGTTCGATGAAGGAACTCTAGGGGAGCCGCACACCTACAAAGTGGAAGGTTTCGGAGAGGATTTCATTCCCGCTGCTACCGACTTCTCGACCATCGACGAGATCATCCAGGTCGATGACGAGACCTGCTTCCGAGCTGCACGTAGACTTGCTCGCAGCGAGGGTCTGTTCTGCGGTGGTTCGTCGGGGGCAGCACTGGCGGTGGCCGAGCAGGTTGCCAGAGAGGCCGATGCTCGCTGTGAGCCCGCCAGACTGGTGGTCATCCTACCCGATGCTGGTAACCCTTATCTCAGCAAGATGTTCAACGATGACTGGCTCCGGGACAATGGATTCGAGCCGGATGACTGGGAGTGATGCGCATGGATGACGACGACGGATTTGACGACATCGGCGACTCCACCCGCTCTGTGCACGCCGGCTCCTCACCAGAGCAGGTGACCGGTGCCAAGGTCGAGCCCATCTTCCAGACGGCCACCTATGTGCAGACTGACTTCGCCGAGCACAGCGGGTACGAGTACT
>CATMIM010000259.1 GCA_950068635.1 uncultured Candidatus Poseidoniales archaeon | reverse complement strand
AATTGGCATTGACAGCAGAACTCGTGCGCCTGCTCGATGACTCCGCCGGCTCTGGACTCATCCGCATCCTCGCGCTGCCGACTGAGAAATTCGTCCCTCAGACGCTTTCCGAACTGCTGGAAGCGACCGGAATCGAGGTCCTCAGGTTCAGCGACAACTGATATCGCCGCAACACCTGTCCGAATTGATGGCCGGCGAAGAGGACCTCGCGCAGTCCGTCGTCTCCGATGTGGTCGCTGAGACCGCGGAGGATGGTTTGGAGCGAAAGGTGACGGTCGAGGTCGTCCACAAGCATGACGGCAGCAGCGTGACGACCTGGACGATCATCATGCTGGTCGTACTCGGCTTGGCGGGGGGCGCCTGGATGGTGTTCAGCGGCGGAGATGATGGTGGCAGCATTCTCGGATTCGGCGGCGACGGCAACTGTGACGACGGAATCGACAACGACGGCGGCGGCCAAGCCGACCAAGGTGACCCGGACTGCTACAGCAATCCGGAGATATGGGAAGGCTATGATGCCGGTCGCTCAGAAACTGATGGTGGAAACGACCCCGGTTGACGCTGACTTGCCCCTCGCAGAGTCCTCTATTCCCGTGCGCGAAGGAGAAAAAGGGGCGAGCGGACCGGAGGGAGTCGAGGTGATGACTTGGGGGTGCCCGCAGAGCCTGTTCCGTGCAAGGAGGGTGACCACGGTAAGTTCGAGGTGAGCGTGCGTGACGGCTTGGCGCGCATCGGCCGCTTGCATACCGACACCCACATCCTCGAGACACCGACCCTGCTTCCGGTCGTCAACCCGAACATTCTCACTGTCACGCCGCGCGAGATGTGGGATGATTTCGACATCAAGGGGCTGATCACCAATTCCTACGTCATCTGGAAACACGAGAAACTCAAACAACACGCCCTTGAGAAGGGGGTGCACGACCTGCTCGACTATCCTGGATTCGTGATGACCGACTCCGGCACCTTCCAGCAGGACGCCTACGGCGATGTCGAGGTCGAGCCGGACGAGATCGTCGCATTCCAGCGGGACATCGGGGTCGATGTGGCGACCATGCTCGACGTGTTCGGCAGACCGGATGACGCGCGCGAGCAATCGGAACACTCGGTGACAGAGACGGCCGCACGCGCACCCGGCGCGCTCGCAGCCGCCGGTGACACGCTGTTGAACGGACCCATCCAAGGCGGTCTGGAACTCGACCTGCGTGAGTGGTCAGCGCAGTTGATGGCCGAGCATCCGTTCGCCATCCATCCGATCGGCGGCATCGTTCCGCTGATGGAGAAGCGACGCTATCGAGAGCTGCTGGAAGTGATTCTTGCCTGTCGTGGTGAGATCCCCATCGAACGTCCCGTACACATGTTCGGCTGCGGCCATCCGATGCTGTTCCCCGTGGCGGTCGCGCTCGGTGTCGACCTGTTCGACTCCGCCGCCTACGCCCTGTTCGCCCGCAATGGGCGTATCCTCACACCGACGAGGACTGTAAAGTTGGAAGGACTCACGGAATGGCCCTTCCCTTCGTACCATCTCCACGATGTCACTCCTGCTCAGGTGAGGGAGATGGACCACGATGACCAGACGCGGCTGTTGGCCAAGCACAATCTGGAGGTGACCATGAGTGAACTTTCACGCTGTCGTGAGGCTGTCCGGGAGGGGACGATCTGGCACCTGGTGGAGGAACGAGCTGCCGCTGACCATGCACTTCTGGAGGCGGTCGAATGGCTGTTCGATGAAGGGATCCATCAGGCGCAAGGGAGCCTGATCGGGTCCTCTGCCCCGATTCGAACTGGAGGCGTCGATTGGACTGAGTGGCTGACCAGACATCCTTGGGCGATATCGGCACAGATGATCGCCGAGCGGTGGGAAGTTCCAACCAAGGATCTCAACGGAGAGGCCATGAGCCCGGACGATTGGAAGGTCGTGCTCATCCATGGCCGAGCGCCACCGTGGCGAGATTCGATCGGTTCGCTGGTCAAGGAACTGCTCAAGCGCTGGCCGAACGTGCTCCCGCTGGTCCATACGCCGTTGGGCATCATTCCGTATGCGCTCGAGGACCTGAACCCGTTCGCGCATGTGCAAGGACCGAAATCAATCTGGGTTCTCGATGTGCAGCAGGACACCGATGAGTTGGTATCGTGGATCAGAACACTGACCGATTCAGATCCTGACGGGTTCCAACCACTGTTCGTGGATGCGCGCCGGCCGCAAACGGAGGTTCTGGAGGAACTCGCCGCAGAACTGGCGCCGTCCGTACGCGTCGCCGATGCGTCCATCGATCCTGAACCACCGAGCGGCGAGTCGATCCGCGACCATCTGGACCGGTGCGCGACGCGCGCCAAACTGATGACACTGTGCAATGTCGAGGCGGAGGTGGCGGATGAGTTCCTGGCAGGATGCTCATTCGTCCGCAATCGCCGCGGCCGGGTGAAGAACATCTGTGCCTCCGATGGAGCGCACGTACTCTCTCCACGGCTGACGGATGGAGGATTGAGCCTGACTCTCGAAGGAGCGCGCAGACTGCATGCTCGGAACCGCACGTCCAGTTTCACCATTCGCGTGATCGGTGAGTCGGGAGAAGACTCTGGAGAGGACATGGACATCGTGATCGAACATGGGCTGCCCACCGTGGTTGTCGAGGAGGGTGCCGAGGAGTTCGTTCGTGATGGTCGTAGCGTGATGCATTTCTCGGTGCTGAAGAGCACCGGTGCGATGCTGCCTGGCCTGCCATGCGTGATAACCGACGAGTCGGGTGAATTCCTGGCTCATGGGATTGCTAAATGCACGGATTGGGAGGCTACAGCGTTCCAGAAAGGCGTCGCCGTCAAGGTCAAGGAAGGCGCCCGGGTTGACGTTTCAGCAGCATTCCCGGCTGC
>CATMIM010000258.1 GCA_950068635.1 uncultured Candidatus Poseidoniales archaeon | reverse complement strand
CGGCGACGAGTGAGGAAGTGGCCGATCTCTCTCTAGTGGAGCCTCATGATGCAGGAATCAGACGGGCAGGACTCACTGCTGCAGGTGACCGTGCTACCGAGGTCGGCGCGCTGGAGGCGCCAGCGGACCCAGATATCTTCTCCGTCTCGGGGCTGGATGCGGCAGCCAGCAGAGCCAGGGGTCCTGAAGCCGGGCTGCATGAGCCCCGAATGCCCAACTCAGCGGAGGTGCACGTCGATTCATGGAACGCGGCCGCCATCACGACCGGTGGTGCTCGTGACTCTGAGCAGAGGCCTGACATGACGGAGAATCCAGCAGCGCGCCACGTGGCTGCGCGCGGGCAGCAGACGCGCAGCCTCACGCAGTTTCTTGCAGGCAAGGAGATTGAAGCGCTCTGGTATGATCGCATCAAGACCGTACGGATGACCGGTATCAGCGGGGGCATCCTCGACAGGCTGAGGAATCTCTCTGACCAAGGTCATCCCGTGAAGGAACTGGTCAACAGAATCGAGGCGGACATGGATGAGGGAATCGCCCTGCTCGGCGAGTACGAACAACGAGCGGAACTAGCGGAACGGTTGCTCTTGGACCTGCGAGATTTGGAATCGAAGGGCGTCATAGACCCGGATAGTTGTGTCCGAATGCGTACGGTCATCAACTCTCTGGAGGACTTGGACCGTTTGGACAAGTTGTTCGAAGACTTGCAGGAATGAGCCCGGAAACAGGACATTCCAGCGTCCCGGTCATGCTTATCGGCTGGATGCCCCCAGCAGCAGCATCCACCGCGGGCCAGAAGGAGTTGCCATGTCGAGACGTACCGCGCTGCAGGAGCAGTTGGAGAGAAGTCGCCGACTGCTCTCCACGCGTGGTCAGGATGATGTTGGTGTCGACCAGGAGCGCGAACCACCGGCCCCCTCTCTAGGCGATTTCATCCGCAGCCGCCATCGACCCCCGGCGGAGGTTGAGGAGGCAGGAATGTTCGACGACCTTCCCTCCGGGCGGGGGCGGGGCAGCATCGTCGCCGACCGCATCAGGAGGATGCGCGAGCAGTCGAGTGAATCACGTTCTGTTCCTGTTGATACCCCGTTATGGAGTGTAGTCGAAGACGACGTGGAGGAGGTGGATCGGGACCCTACGATGCCGATCTGGCGGCAGGTGATGTCTCATCAGGACACACAGGAGAGACCGGATGAAGGCGCGCGCAGTGCTCACGCACGCGCCCTCGACCAGCCCTCATCACCACCCTCTGCTCTTCAGCCTACGGCGCACGAACTGGCACGATCACGCGCTTCAGGAGAGTGGCCCCCTCAGCTGGTCTTCAACGAGCAGTATGACTGGGGTAACTGGCAGGTTGGTCCAGAGAATCGAATGGCGACGACTGCAGCGCGCGAGGTTCTGCTGCACACAGGTACGCGGATGAACCCATTGCTGGTCACCGGTCCTGCGGGATGCGGTAAGAGTCACTTGGTGTGGGCTCTTGGTGAATCGTTGCAGACCACCTCTCCGAATCTCGATGTACGGCTGATTTCGAGTGCAACCATGGTCTCCGGAGAACTTCCCGAGGGATGGGAATCGTCAATCCAGGGATGTTCCGCGCTGCTCGTCGACGACCTCGACGTGATCTGTGAGGATCGCGAGGCCGCTTCGAGACTGGGGCACATGCTTGACTGGGCCCTCAATCTCGGTGTTCAGGTGGTCCTGACCGCTGAATCTGAGTCGGTGGCTCGAACCGCGGTCCCCAACCTCTCGCTGGCACTGTCCGGCGCGGTGACGATCTCGCTCTCCCCTCCCGAAGCTGCCACCCTGCTGCTGATGCTGCGCAGACGCACTCTCAGGCGTGGGCTGGCGCTGTCCGACGATCAGTTGAGCGCGGTGGTCGTTCATTCGGGGCTGGACTGGAGGCGCTGCACGGCTGGGTTCGAGACGGTGGCGCTCGCCATCGAGGCGGGAGCGGAGCCACTCGACGCCGACGACGTGCGCATGCTGCTTGAAGGGGGAGAGTTGCCGCTGCGGGGAGACGGCGGTCTGCTTGAGTGGGACGCCGAACTCACCGGTCAGCGAATCGTCAGCGACGCGCTCGACCACGTATTGCCGCAGGAGACGGAACTGGAGGTGGATCTTGATGGCCGCTTCACGAGCAGCGCCGATGATTACCAGCCGCCCGACCTGCGTCCTGATTCGAGCGAGTCAGCGGTCGATTCGCTGCTCGAACGACATCTCGGCCGGGAGCGCGGGGCGCTCGAGGAGATCAGGGCGAAGCGCCGATTGGCTGAGGACCCTCCCGCACCAGAGGTGCCTGGAGGGGACACGCGCACTGTCGAGATGATCAGCGACGGAACGCTGGACCAGGTGGAATCCCGGCTCAGGCGGCACCAGGATGAATTGGAGAACCTGCAACTGGAGATGGAGGAGATATCTCTGGACATCGACAGCGCGACGCCAGCCGAACTGGCTGAGATGGCTGACCAGATGCTGGATATCGACCGCAAACTGTCGAGGATCAGCAGATTGGAACCGGGCGAGGAGTCAACGCCGAGGCGTCGCCCGGAGCGTCCGTATGACTTCTCTGAATTCGACGAGTACACGCCAGAAGGAGAGTGGGACATCGATGAGGAGGGTGTCAGCGCCGACGATCTTCTCGGAGACAGAGCGGTCCTGCGCCCAGTGCGCATCCTCGTTCCCGACGAAGAGGAATGATCTGGGACGGGTCTACTCGGTCAGATGGATTCACGGAAGCCGCGCTCAGCATGGGCGTCGGCGACGAGATGCAGGCGGATGGTGTCGGCATCGACGAGAATCGCGTCGGGATGGTCTACCCCCGGACAGAGTCGCTTCGTCTTGCCCCAGGAGCGATCCGATACCATGTTCTCCCTC
>CATMIM010000257.1 GCA_950068635.1 uncultured Candidatus Poseidoniales archaeon | reverse complement strand
AGCAGGGAGAAGAAGGGGACGCAAGGAACCGGAATCGAACTGCACCAGCGGAGGCTGGTGGGCGGGGGAAGTTCGACCTCCGGATCGAACCCGCCCACCAGTTCTCCCAATCCCCCGTCTTTTTCGACGAGATGAGGCTTGTCCAGTCCCTTCCTGTTCTAATGGTTGCGACGCTCGAAGCGCTGCGCGAGCCGATTGCACAACCCTCCTCTCGAAGCCGAATCCACTCGAGTATCTGATGCCAGTTGGGCGACAGTTCACTCTCCGGTCATGCTCTCTGGGCGCACCCACTCATCGAACTGCTCGTCTGTCAACAGGCCCAGTTCAAGCGCACTCTGGCGCAAGGTGGTGCCGTTCTCATGGGCTCGCTTGGCGATCTTGGCTGCGTTGTCATAGCCGATGTGCGGGTTGAGCGCGGTCACCAGCATCAGCGAGTTCTCGAGGTGGGAGGCGATGTTCTCTTCATTGGCTTCAAGCCCGGTGACGCAGCGGTCAGCGAAGGAGCGGCAGGAGTCGGACAGCAGGCGAATGCTGTGCAGCAGCGCGTGGATCATCAGCGGCTTGTAGACGTTCAACTCGAAGTTCCCTTGACTTCCCCCCACTGTCACCGCCGCATGGTTTCCCATCACCTGGCAGCAGACCATCGTCAGTGCCTCTGCCTGGGTGGGATTGACCTTCCCGGGCATGATGCTCGAGCCCGGCTCGTTCGCCGGTAGCGACAGTTCACCGATGCCGCAGCGTGGCCCTGAGCCGAGCCAGCGGATGTCGTTGGCGACTTTCATCAGCGAGACGGCGAGAGTGTTCAGCGTGCCGCTCATCGCCACGATGGCGTCGTGGGCGGCGAGTTGGGCGAACTTGTTGTCGGCGGAGGTGAACGGCAGTCCGGTCCTGCGGGCGATGCGCTCGGCGACCAACTCGGCGAATTCGGGGTGTGAGTTCAGTCCGGTGCCGACCGCGGTTCCGCCCAAGGCGAGTTCGTGGAGGTCCTCGAGCGAGAACTCGATGCGCCGGATGTCGGCGTCCAGTTGGGCCACATACCCGCTGAACTCCTGTGACAGGGTGAGCGGGACGGCGTCCATCAGGTGGGTGCGCCCGATCTTCACTATGCCTTCGAACTCGGCGACCTTGGCTGCCAAGGATGAGCGCAGATGGTTGACCGCCGGCAGCAGCCGGTGGCTGACCTCCTCAGCGGCGGAGATGTGCATCGCGGTCGGAAATGTGTCGTTGCTGCTCTGGCCTCGGTTGACGTGGTCGTTCGGGTGCACCGGCTGCTTGCTGCCCAGTTCACCGCCGGCCATCTCGATGGCGCGGTTGGCGATCACCTCGTTGCAGTTCATGTTCGTCTGCGTGCCTGAACCGGTCTGCCAGATGCGCAGCGGGAAGTGAGAATCGAGTTCGCCCGAGATCACCTCGTCACAGGCGCCGCCGATCAGTTCACCCAGTTCCGCATCCAGTTCATCCAGCTCGACATTCGCCTCGGCTGCCGCTTGCTTGAGCACGCCGAAGGCGCGAATGACCGGACGCGGCATCAGGTCGTCGCCGATGTCGAAGTTGAGCAGCGAGCGGGCTGTCTGTGCCCCCCAATAACGGTCGGCGGCAACCTCGAGCTCACCCATCGAGTCCCGCTCCAGGCGCACGTCGCCCGCACCTGCTCGGGCGACTCGCTCGGCGACGTCCTCGGGTACCTCGGGCGGACCTCGCGCTTCCGATTGCAGGCCCTGCTCGATCAGTCGCACGATGGTCGCCGAGCGTCCGTGCTCGCGTCCCTTCCCGACCTGCCTGTCGAGCCTGCGGGCCAGTTGCTCGGGCAGGCTCACGCTGATGATGCGGCGGTCGCCCGCCCGATGTCTCGCCATGGTGTGGGCCTGACTTGCTTATTTATTAAATATGACCTATTAACGGCTCACAGAACAGCCCTGCTCACCTGAATTCATCTCTCAAAGCGCAAGTCGAGAACGGCTGAAGTGCTCACTCGCGAACGACGGAGATCATCTGCACCGGGTTGACCGGGCGGTCTCCAGAACCAGTGGGTGTGCGCTCGATGGCACCGACCACATCCATCCCTTCGACGACCTTGCCGAACACGGGATGCTTGGAGTCGGTACCCATGTCCCACCAATCGAGGAACGAGTTGTGTTTGGTGTTCACGAAGAATTGGGAACCACCGCTGTTGGGACCGCTGTTCGCCATGCTCAGAGTCCCCACCTCATTGGAGAATCTGGCACTGTCGAGGTGCTCGTCCTGGATGCTGTAGCCTGGGCTGCCCGTGCCGCAGCGGGGGGAGTTGGGGTCGCGCGAATGAGGGCATCCACCTTGGAGCATGAATCCCGGGATCACCCTATGGAAGTGCAGCCCATTGTAGTAGCCGTCGTCCACCAGTTTCAGGAAGTTCCCAGCCGTGATCGGCATCTCCTCGGTGAACAGTTCGATGATCACGTCACCCTCGCTGGTCTGCATTCTCACTCTCGTCATCTCAATCCTCTCACCGGCTGTGCGAGCCCCCCCCTTTGAGCGTGTGGGAGGGTCCCTCCTCTCGCTGTTCTCTTCACGCATCGGCTTCGATATCCGACAATGTGACAAGTGGGAGCAATGGGATTCCCGCGTCCGCGAACGCTTCCGCGCCGCCTTCCTGACGGTCGAGGATGGTGATGCATGCGACCACCTCACAGCCAATCGCAACGAGCCGTTCCGCCGCCTTGAGCGCTGAGCCGCCGGTGGTGGTCACATCCTCGAGGATGACGCACCTGTCACCTGCGGCGAGGGTGCTGCCCTCGATTCCTGGTGGGTTGCCGGTCTTGCGCCCGCCTCTGCCCTTCGCCTCCTTGCGGATGATGAAGCCGTAGAGTTCCGAACCGATCGGCGCCTTGGCGATGGC
>CATMIM010000256.1 GCA_950068635.1 uncultured Candidatus Poseidoniales archaeon | reverse complement strand
CGCAGCCCATGCCGGCGGCGGTGATGGCTTGTCTGTAGCGGGTGTCGACGACATCTCCAGCGGCGAACACGCCCGCAACCGAGGTCATCGTGTGCTCGTGGTGCAGGATGTAGCCCGAGTCGTCCATCTCCACTTGGCCCTCGAGGAAGCCGGTGTTCGGCTTGTGCCCGATGGCGATGAACCCCCCTTCGCAGGCGATCTCGTACTCGGTCCCGTCACGAGGGTCTTCGAGGATGGCACCAGTGATCCCTTTCTCGTCGGATAGCCAGCGCTTCACGACTCTGAACGTCTGAATCTCGATCTTCGGGTTTGCGCGAGCCCGTTCCTCCATCACCTTGGAGGCGCGGAAGTACTCCCGTCTGTGCAGGATGGTCACCTTGCTGCAGAAGCGGGTGAGGAAGTTGGCCTCCTCCATCGCTGAGTCACCCCCGCCGATGACGACGACCTCCTGGTCGCGGAAGAAGAAGCCGTCACATGTGGCACACGTGCTGATTCCCCTGCCCTTCTGCTCCGCCTCACCCTCGGCCCCGAGCCAGATGGCATCCGCTCCGGTGGAGAGAATGATCGCGTTGGCGCTGAACTCCTCGCCTTCGACCCACACCTTGAACGGGCGCTCGCTGAGGTCGACGCGCTCGACGTTCTTGTCCTCGACCTCGAGGCCGAACCGCTCCGCCTGCTTGCGCAGGTCCACCATCATCTCCGGCCCTCCTATTCCTTCTGGGTAACCGGGATAGTTCTCCACGTCGGATGTCAGCATCAGTTGACCGCCTGAGGCGTAACCGGCGAACATCAGCGGGTCGAGCATGGCGCGGGCGGTGTAGAGACCAGCGGTGTAGCCGGCTGGCCCTGAGCCGATGATGATCACCTGACGCGCTTCGCTCATCGGGTCGAGCGGGGCGCGCCCCTCCCTTCAACCTTGAGCGCCCTCACCTTCGCGGGGCGGGTGCAGGCTGGGCAATCCCCCTTCGGCAGGGTGATGTGGCGGAGGCGTCGGTCGCGCTTCGATGGGCGCCCCGAACGCGATGATCGCGGCGAGCCACCCGTTGGCAGCCGAGGCTGGTCTGGGCGCACTCGCATCGGGTGGCAGCGCTGCGGATGCGGCGGTGGCGACAGCGGCGATGCTGACCGTGGTCGAGCCCACCGGATGCGGAATCGGCGGCGATGCGTTCGCACAGTATTGGGACGGCGAGCGGTTGTCGGGACTGAACGCCTCGGGACGTTCGCCATCCGCGTTGACGGTGGAGCATTTCTCCGGCATGAGCGAGGTTCCTACGGACGGAGTGCTTCCGATCACCGCGCCCGGCCAGGTCGCCGGCTGGGTCGAGCTGTGGCGCCGCCACGGCCGCCTCGAATTCTCGGAACTGCTGGCCCCGGCAGTACACGTCGCCCATCACGGATTCGAGGTGACAGCGCACATCGCAGAACTCTGGCGACGGGCGCACACCCGCTTCAGTGAATCAACAGAGGATCTGGGCGCATGGTTCGACACATTCGTCGAGGAGGGCGGGACCCCGGCCGAGGGTGAACGGTTCAGCAACCCGGCGCTCGCGCGTACGCTCTGGGAGATCGGCGTATCAGAGGGGGAAGCACTCTACCAGGGCGAGTTGGCGCAACAGGTGGCGGCGGCGACGTTGCTCAGCGAGCCGGATCTGGCTCAGGTGACGGCTTCGTGGGTGGAACCACTTTCGGTCACTGCTTGGGGAGGCGAGTTGTTGGAACTCCCTCCGAACGGCCAAGGGATAGCGGCTCTGCAGGCGGCGGCACTCTCAGGTCGGGTTCCGGACTCGGTGCATGGCAGCATAGAGGCGATGAAGGCGGCCTTCACCGACCTCTATTCGACGGTCGCGGACCCCGAGACGATGACGAGATCCGCTGCGGAGATGTTGTCCGTTCCTCACCTGGATTCCTTGGCTCAAGACATCGGCGAGCAGGCATCCTCTCCGGCGTCGTGGCATCCGCGTCATGGCGGGACGGTCTGCTTCGCGGTGGGCGCGCCCGATGGCAGCATGTGTTCGTTCATCCAGTCGAACTACATGGGATTCGGCTCGGGTGTGGTGGTTCCGGGTACGGGAATCTCGATGCAGAACCGCGGCTGCAGCTTCGTGCTCACCCCCGGCCATCCCAACCAGGTCGGCCCGTCCAAGCTTCCGCTGCACACGATCATCCCCGGCTTCCTCACACGCTCCAACCGTCCATTCGCCGCCTTCGGTCTCATGGGTGGACCGATGCAACCTCAGGGACACATCCAGCTGGCACGGATGCTGCTCCGCGGTGACGCTCCACAAACTGCCTGCGATGCGCCGCGCTGGTTCGTGGCCGGCGGGAATCGGGTGCTCGTCGAGGAAGGGTTCGATGCCACAGGATTGGTCGAGCGCGGCCATGATGTCGAGGTTGCAGATGCACTGCAGTTCGGGGGCGCGCAGGTCGTCATGCTGACTGATGACGGCGGATATGTCGGAGGCAGCGACAAGCGCAAGGATGGCTGTGTTCTCAGTGCCGAGTTGTGAGCAGCATCCGACTCGTGGAACGATCACTGGAATGTCGTCGTCAATTTCATCGGATGCGGTCATAGCGGTTTGTTGACGCACGGCCCCCTAATTGAAGCAACAAGAACACGCTCAACAGCAGAACCAGGACAACTCCCAGAACGATGTTCACCATGCCGATATTCTCTACGATTCCGGATTTCTGTGGTGTTTCAGATTCGATGCCGCTCGAATCCTCATCGTCGTCATCATCGATGGGTGTGGGTGGGTCATCATCATCTGCCGGAGGTTCCGGTGGTGGAGGATACACGCACGAGCCATCATCCACCGTCGCATTCTCATCATGGTTGGTGGCTGTTGCATTCATGCACCCAGGCACCGGTGGGGGGGGATAT
>CATMIM010000255.1 GCA_950068635.1 uncultured Candidatus Poseidoniales archaeon | reverse complement strand
CTCCACGAACCCCTCCCTGAGTTTGCCGACCACATTCGACGGACCTTCCGAGCGGGACTGCATCAACTCGTCGAGGATGCCCGGATCCTGGTATTTCGACAGCGAGTCCATCGCCTGGTTGAGGCGCATGACGCGTTCCGCAGGGTTGTCGCCAGCGAACACGTTGCGCCCGATGCAGGAACCAGCAGCACCAGCGTAGCGGCAGGCGTCGTGGACCATCACCAGCACGTCGGAGAAGTCGTCCGTGTGCGGACCACCGGCCACCAACACAGGAATAGGGACGCAGGAAGAGACCTGACGGAACGACTCGATGCTCCCCGTCCATGGCACCTTGACGACATCGCATCCCAACTCCCATCCCAGTCGGGCGGCGTGTGCCACTCCCTTGGTCTCATCATCGGGATCCGGGCTCAGGTTCGGCCCGCGGGGGTAGATCATCCCGAGCAGCGGCATGTCGTGCTCACGGCAGGCTTCGGCGACGTCGCCGAGAGCCTGGATCATCTCGTTCTCCTGCGTATCTCCAAGATTCACCTGAACGCTCACAGCCTTGGCACAGCGTTCCACTGCGCCCCATACCAAGGTGTCCGCATCCCCCGCCAGCACCTTCCAATCCGCATGTTCACCACCGTGCACAGTCGAAGCCGACAGGTGCATCACCCATCCCCCAGTCCAATCCTGGGGTACCTCGATGTGGTCGATGACGCCGCGGTGAACGACGATCGCATCTGCCATGATGCCATCTGAACCGGTGAGTGAGTTCACCAACTTCTGCATGTCTTCGAGTCCTGCCACGGGCCAATTTGACACGCCGTGGTCAGTGGCGACCCAGATTCCGCGGCCGTTCGGAAGCAGGCTTTCCAGCAGGGTCTGTTTGTCACCGCGCAGGTCGCCATCGTCCCAGTCGCTCCACTCATCGGAATCCATATTCGCACCTCGGACTGGATATGCTGGCAGCGGCGGTTAATTGTGGGTTGCGGCGGGCCAGCCAGCCACGCGAACGGCTCCTATGGAGCCGCTGCGGAGGCCCAGTCTCTCAGCAACGCGATCTCCTCAGCCCAGCCTTCCATGCCGCTCGGAGTCTCCAGAGCCATCGGGATGTGATGGAATCGCTCATCGTGCATCAGCAGCCGGAATGCGGTCTCTCCGATCTCCCCCTTCCCGATCCCGTCATGTCTGTCGCGGCGGCTGCCGCATTCACGCTTGGAGTCGTTGAGATGCATGGCGCCGACGGTGTCGAGCCCGACGATCTCATCGAACTCGCGCCAGGTCGCGTTCCATCCTGCCGGAGTCGAGATGTCGTAACCGGCGGCGAAGGTATGGCAGGTGTCCAAGCAAGTGCCGACTCGCTCACGATGTTCAACTTTCAAGTGGCGGCGGATGTCAGCCAGATGTTCGAATCTCCAGCCGAGATTCGTCCCTTGGCCTGCGGTATTCTCCAAGAGGATGCGCACGGGCTCTTCCTTCTCCCCGCAGATGAGCGGTCCGCAGAGGTCCTCGGTGCGTTCCAGCACGTCTGAGAGGCTCTCCGCCACCGCGCGATTGCCCGCATCCTCTCCGGCCCCCATATGGGAGCCTGGATGGAGGACGACACCGTGGACACCCAGCCGTTGGCTGCGTTCCAACTCCAAGGTCATGGCATCACGTGACTTGCTCAACTTGTCCTCTTCTATAGCAGACATGTTCGCCAGATAGGAAGCGTGTACCACCACTCTTTCAATCCCGTGGAGTGGGCAGGCCGCCCACCACGCTTCCACCTGCGCATCGGTCAGCGGACGGGGCGCCCACTGACGCTGGTTGGCGGTGAACACCTGCATGCACGTCGCGCCGATCTGCGCGCCTCGCTCGGGCGCCAGTTCCACCCCCCCTGCAGCCGACACGTGCGCACCGATCCAAGGAGGGGTGGCCATCCACTTCACCTTCAGTCGCCGTTGACGATGTCTTCGTCCATGAAGGATGGATCGCCGTTGAGGAACTGGTCGATGAGGGCGGCTTCAGCACGCACGAGATGTTCAGAAACGGTCGAGCGCCCGAGTTCGAGCTCGCGGGCGAGGTCACCAAGAGTGATGCGGCGGGGAATGTCGTACCACCCTGCGGCGTGGGCCGCTTGCAACACGCCCATCTGCCGTTCGGACAGCAACCTGTTCCCGGACAGGTCCTCGGGTGAGACACCGGATGCGGAGATGCGGTCTGGGCGCAGCATCATCCGAGCACCGTTGACGATGATGCGGATCGATATCGGGCTGCCGCGCACGATGTAGTGCAGCCCCTCAGCATCCAGTCTTGATCCGGGGCGGATGGTCGCCTTGCCGACGCGGGCGGAGAGCAACGCCAGCGGATGCCGTTGTCGAATAATGATGATCCAGGAATCATCTAAGGCCGTTGGCTCTGACAGAATTTCCTCGACATCAACTTCATCCAACTGGTCCAGATCATGGGGTTCCGTACCTGGCTGACACTCGACCCTGATCATGCCGCGTACCATCTTCGGATTTCGTTCTACGTAACCGAGGAACACGCCGGTCCGGACGATGTCGAGGGCAGGCCCGACCGAAACCTGCCGCAGCCGGTGTCGCTTCCAGAAAAGAGTGACTTCACGCATGGCTCTCGCTCCTGCCTTCCGTGGAAGAGCGGCCCCACTATTCAATCGCTGCCCCAACGCACATTCAGGCAACAGCGGCGGACATCACGCATTCATTTCTCTCCACTTTTCTAAAGAGGGAGATGTAAAACACACCTCAGGTTCGCACGACCGATGACCGAGAGGAACGGAGCTGCACTGCTCAGTATGAAGGGAGTGCGGAGAGGGAGCGCACGCTGAGGCGACCCAATCACCCACTGTCAATCCGACGGTTCCCCGCGAAACCCTTCAAGCGGCGTCGAACAGGTC
>CATMIM010000254.1 GCA_950068635.1 uncultured Candidatus Poseidoniales archaeon | reverse complement strand
CCCCGCGGTGACCAGTTGGTCACCGGAGATGCTCGCCGGGCTTCCGGACCCCATGCGTCAGGTGAACACGCTTCCGACCGGGGGGATCACAGCCGACGATGTCGAGCAGTGGCTCGACGCGGGAGCGTTCGCATGCGGCCTCGGTACATCGTTGACCATCGAGGCCGCGGACCTGTTGTCATCGAGGATCCTCGGACGCAGGGGGGTGCTGCGTTGAGGATCCGAGAAGCACGCGTCGTGAGGTGCCCTCCTCGCTGGCTGCTGCTCCGCGTCGAGAGCGACGACGGGACGGTAGGCTGGGGCGAGGCTATCGGCGACCTGCATGACGAGGTCGAGCCGGCGCTCCAAGCCTTGTGCGAGCGCGTGGTGGGCAGAGAGGTAGACGGGATTGAGCGAATGCGTCAGGAATTGCACAAAGGGAGGTTCTGGCGCGACGGCCCGGTACTGAACACGGCTGTGAGTGCACTCGAGATGGCGCTATGGGACATTCGAGGGAAACAGTGTGGGCGGCCAGTTCACGAACTGCTCGGAGGACCGGTGCGCGATCGAGTGCAGGTCTATCGCAACCTGTGGGGAAACTCTCCAGAGGAGTTCGCAGCCTCTGCCGAGGCGGCGATGTCCGAGGGTCTGACGATGGTCAAGGTGAGTCCGGCAGGGCCGATGGCCGATGTGCCCGATGACGGTGACCTGAGCGGCATCGTGGCGGTTGTTTCTGCGGTCAGAGAAGCAATTGGAGAACTGAAATTGGCAATTGACCTTCACGGACGACTTTCTCCCGCCGCCAGCCGCCGATTGCTGCCCCTGCTGGAGCCCTACGACCCCTGCTTCGTCGAGGAGCCATGCCTGCCCGATGGCAGCGCCGCCCACCTGCGCGACCTGCAGGAGCTGCACCTCTCCCAGCGAGTGCCATTGGCCACCGGCGAACGGCTGCTCACCAAGCGGCAGTTCGCCGACCACCTGTTCCCGGCTCCAGTCGCCGCCGTGCTGCAACCTGACCTGTCGCTGGTCGGTGGAATCCGCGCCGGCGTCGAGATCGGCGCCATGTGCGAGGCGGCACAGGCGGCGCTGGCGCCGCACTGCCCATACGGGCCGGTCCAGTTCGCCGCCAGCCTCCAGGTTGCAGCGGCCAGCCCAGCCCACGCGTTCCAGGAGTACCAGAGCCTCGGCGGTGCCGGAGCCGGCGGAGGCACTCCCGGCGGTGGACAGGCGTGGGAGTTCGACCTGCTCGCAACACCGTTCACGGTGGACGGCGGCTTCGTCGAAATCCCGCGTGGCCCAGGACTGGGGATCGAGGTCATGGAGGAGCGCATCGCCGAGCACGGCGACAGTTGGAATCCGCACCCACCGCCGCTCTGGCAACTACCCGACGGCTCTCACTGCGAATGGTAGTCCGCCTTGTCGGGGACGACGTGGCGAACGCCACCTATCGGGTTTTCAACATCCCCGATGAACCGTGGTACCACGTGCATGTGGACGTGGAACACGGTCTGTCCGGCAGCCTCTCCGACGTTCACGCCGATGTTCCAGCCATCGATGCGCGAGAATGTGATGTCCAGGTCATCCTTGACCCATTGTGAGCCCGTGAACAGGGAAGCCCACTCCACGGGGGTGCACTCCCAGAAAGAGCCGATGTGCCGGCGGGGGATGATGAGCGCATGGCCCGGTGAGATGGGGTACTTGTCGCGGATGGCGAACGCGTGCTCGTCCTCCCAGATGATCTCCCGGGTTTCGTCCTCGATTATCTCACAGAAAGGGCAACTCAATCTCTCACCTCACACCAACGGCGGCCTTCCCGCTAACCATGCCAATACCGGTGTCCCGGCGATGATGGGAAGACCCAAAACCCCTCCGACAGCCAATCCGAACGACCTCTCCTGATCTTCGGTGGTGTTGTTGGTCGTGTATTCAGACTCTCCCGGAGGTTCATAGTACTCGATTGTGAGCGTGATTGTGCATTCGGCCGTCCTTTGAGGGGGCAGAGCTGCTCCATCATTCGTGTATGTCAGGTCGACGATCCATGTCCCCATGGCCCAGTCCCAACCCTCCTTCTGAGTCCATTTCTCCATCTTTGTCGTCACCGCGTCAGCGTCCGTGCCGTCGATGCTGGATGGTACTGTCGAATTCACCATGGCCGTGGAACCACCTTCGTTCTCCCAACTGCCCTCGGTGGCGTTGCCGTGGTCCGTGATGTCGACTGATGCAGGCGTATAGAGGTCGACCTGCCACTGAGGCGTTGCTGGTGGAAATCCCCCCGAGGAGGTCACGATGGCTTGCCAGGTGGCGAGGTAGATTCCTGGATTCTGCATCTCGATCTCCACCGAAATGGTCTCTCCAGGTGAGAGAACGTCAGATGATTCTGCCACAGTCACGTTAGCCTTGAACTCCGCAGACCATTCGATGGTCTCGACCTCCTCTGTGAATGTGAGTTGGCTCGAAGCGGCGACGACTCCGACGAGCAACAGCACGCCGACGAGCGCGGTGGCGATGCGCATTCGTGGGCGAGCGTCGGCAACCTCCATGCTGGCGGCGGTCGGAACGACCCTCTGGAGGACATCTTGGAGGCGGGCTGACACCGCATCGAGGTCGAAACTGTCCGTTCCGCGCTTCTCCTCATCGAGTTCGAGGAATCCGAACAGGAACCAGCCGATCACCGGCCCCAGCGTCGCCATCCCGAACAGCAGCCAGAAGGCCTCGCCCGACACCCACAGAATGAGCGTGCCCAATCCGACCATGATGAACGTCGCCGAGATCGCCTGCAGCATCTGGTAGAGCGAGAAGTGCGTGGAGGCCAGGCGCGGGTCGGATATCTCCACCCAGGTGGCGATGAAGGTGAACATCATCCAGTCGGTGAACACCAGCGTCGGGAACCAGAGAGCGATGGGAACCCACCACGGAA
>CATMIM010000253.1 GCA_950068635.1 uncultured Candidatus Poseidoniales archaeon | reverse complement strand
GAGCATGGCACCCCGATCACCCTCACTGCCGAGCAAATGGGGGTTGACCCTCAGGAGGTGGTCGATCGGTTCCATTCCCTGAACACGGACGCGCTGCTTGCGCTCGGTTGCGCATGGGAACCAAACATAGACCCACGCGGGGTCGAATATGGTGGGGCGCTGTTCAATCGAACCTCGGATGTTCGACACAAGGAACTCGTCCAGCAGAACTTCCTCGAATTGCTCGACGCTGGCCTGTTCGAGCGCAGGGAGATGCAGCAGTACTACGAGGTCCGCGCCGACGGGACCGGACGCTTCCTCCCTGACAGATACGTCGAGGGAGAATGCCCGAATTGCTCAGCAGAGGGGGCGAGAGGAGACCAGTGCGACGAGTGCGGAACCACTTACGAATCGATAGAGCTCATCAACCCGAAGTCGAAGATGAACCCGAGTGCTGACATCGAGGTACGCGATACAGAGCATTTCTTCTATCGGCTGGACCTTTTCCAGAAGGCACTCGAGCAACACACTGAGGACCGGTGGACTGACTGGAAAGCAAACGTTCGCTCAATGACGCGGAACTGGCTCGAAATGGGGTTGAGGCCTCGCGCAGTCACCAGGGACCTCGAATGGGGCATCGATCTCCCCTTGGAGGGTGAAGAGTGGTCTGGCAAGTGCGTATACGTCTGGTTCGAGGCTGTGCAGGGATACTACTCATGCGCCCGCATCTGGGCAGAGAGACATGCCGCGGATGCGGGCCACATCGATGGCGATGCCGCGTGGGAGCGCTGGTGGCGAATTACAGATGACGGAAGAGAACCTCGCCACCTCTACTTCCTCGGCAAGGACAACATCCCGTTCCACACGATCATCTGGCCAGCCATCATCATGGGATTGAACCATGCGGCGGCCGGCAACGACAGTTCGACAACACCCACCCTGCCTGGACCTGGTGACCTGCAACTCGAGCAGAACGTCCCGGGCATGGAGTACCTGATGATGGCAGGGGCGCAGTTCAGCAAGAGCAGGGGGAACACCATTCCGCTCACCCCGTTCCTCGAGCGCTACGGTGCGGACGCGCTGCGCTATCACCTGTCGATCAACATGCCCGAGAACCATGACACCGACTTCACGTGGTCCGACTTCGTTGAAAAGGTGAACCACGAACTCATCGGCACCTATGGCAATTTCATCCACCGGGTGCTCACTCTGGCGCACAGGCTGAACGATGGACAGGACAGCAATCCTCTGCTTTCGTTCGACGACCCCACCCTCTGTTCTGATGAGTGCACCAAACTCGAGGAGTTGCACGCCTCACAGACCGATTCGCTGACACGACATCGATACAAGGAGGCGCTGCGGGCGGCGATGTCCGCTGCCCAGTTCGGCAACCAGATGCTGCAGTCAGCAGCTCCATGGGAGCACATGAAAGGGGAAATTGATGCGAGAGCGCAGGCAGACTCGTTCGCAAGGTTGGCCCTTGGTTGGAGATTGTGTCGCTACCTTGCGATCACGACACAACCATTCATGCCGGCGCAAGCGCAGCGGGTCTGGGAATCCTTGGGTGAGGTGGGGCAGGTCTCGGAAGCAGGGTGGGATGATGCACTGGATTGGTCTGCAGCCTTGAGATGGAACCCCGAGGTTCCGCAGCCGCTGTTCCAACGATTGGACCTCGATGAGATTCTTGCAGCCGAGCGGGCACTCGCTGAAGATGACTCAGGGGGCGGTGATGACGACTCGACTCAAGAGGCCAAAGACGGAATCAATGACGAGCAGGGAAGTGATGAAATGGACGAAGCACCAGAAGGAACGACCTGGATGGACTACAGCACGTTCACCCAGATGGAATTGAGGACGGGAAGAATAGAGTCGGTGGAGGAACATCCTGATGCTGACAATCTGTATGTCATCCACGTGGACGATGGCAGTGCCGATGGGAGGACCTTGTGTGCAGGACTCAAACCGTTCTATAGCATAGTTGAGATGACCGGGATGACCATAGTGTTCGTCGCCAACCTGAAGCCGCGCAAACTCCGTGGCGTACTGAGTGAAGGGATGTTGCTCGCCGCTGAGGATGATGAAGGAAGCGTTCGTCTGGTGACGGTTGACGGTGACATCTCGCCTGGATCCAGTGTGCATTGAGAACAGATCATCACTGGTCGCCGGTTTGCTGTCCGGGTGGTTTGTCGAAGAACTCCCATTGCGAGTTGGTCAGCGGTTCTGTCTCCGAGAGCGAGGTGGAGGGATTTTTCAGGATGCGGTGGTCGGTTTGGGAGGAATGGGCGATATCACTGACATCGGTTGTGCCCATGTGACAGGCAATGCAGGAGTCATCCTTGGCACGGCGCAGGGGCTCGTCCGCCGAACAAGATTGTTGCTGGTGGCAATTGAGGCAGCGGACCCGGTAAAACGCATCGGCCTCTTGAGGATCCGGTTTTCGGTGTGGATCGTGGCAAGAAATGCAGCCCAGCTTTCCTTCACTTGCCTGGAAACATCGGCTGTTATTCATCTGCTCAACGTGGCTGGTGAACTTGACATCCCCATGCTCGTTGAAGCCCGTGCCACTGACCAGCACGGTCCAGGCCTCAGCGAGGTCCTGGCCGGGCCGGAAATCAAGGAAGGACTTCCCGAACCGTGGCTGCCGCCAGCGGCCAGCAAGGTGGCATTGGTTGCAGACGCTCTCTCGCTTGCGAGGTTCAAGTTTTCCGGGGTTCACGATAAACGAGTTTTTTCCGGCGATGCCATCCAGGTGCATCTCGACGTGCTTCCGGCCCGGGCCGTGACAACGCTCGCAGCCAATACTCAGCTCGTGAAACGGTTCGGCGGGATCGTACTGGTTCTCAAAGCTGGCAAGGCTGTTGACGTGGCCGGCATGACAGGAAAGACAGTCATCGTCGACACGTCGTTCAAAGCGGAGAAGGTCCGCCGG
>CATMIM010000252.1 GCA_950068635.1 uncultured Candidatus Poseidoniales archaeon | reverse complement strand
GCCCGTTTCTTCGGCCGCGGCCCCTTGGGCTTGGGCACCCGCCGGCGCTTGGGTCGGTTGCTCATGTGACTGAGTCACCCCGCTGGTTCATCACCCTGACGCTTCATGAAGCACGCATGACGGTCGCTTCGCGATCCGGTCCGACACCGACAGAGTGGATGGGGATGCCGAGCAGCGCTTCGATGTGTTGCAGGTATGCTCGCGCAGCTTCAGGAAGCGCGCTGAAACCGGCTCCTTCGGCGTTAGCGGAGCGAGCGAGTTCGAGCCATTCATCATCGGATCTTGCTGGGAAACCGGGTAGTTTCTCGCTCACGCAGGTCAGTTTCGCCTGCTCAGCGGCGGAGGCGGGGAGCTCACGGAGTTGGCGCCCATCGAGTTCGTAGCCGACGACGATCTGCAACTCGTCCAGACCACCGAGAACGTCCAGTTTGGTGATGACGATCTCATCGAATCCGTTCAGCCTGTGCGAATGGCGCAGCAGCGGGATGTCGAGCCAGCCACAGCGCCGCGGCCGGCCTGTCGTCGTGCCGAATTCGTGGCCTTTCTCACCCATGTGCGCGCCAACATCGTCCTTGAGTTCGCTCGGGAACGGACCGTTGCCGACGCGGGTGGTGTACGCCTTGACGACGCCGATGGTGCGCTTGATCTGGCCGGGGTGGATTCCAGCACCGTGGCTGGCGTTGGCGCGGCAGGTCACGGAGGAGGTAACGAACGGGTAAGTTCCCTGTTCGATGTCCAGCAAGGCCCCCTGTGCCCCTTCGAGAAGCACCTGTTCACCTTGGCGCAGGGCCAGGTCGAGCATCAGGCCGGTCGCGGCAATAGCATCCGCGAAGCGGGAATGGACCCACTCGAGCGACTCCTTCAGGGCAGACGCGCTGATCGTGCTCTTGACTCCGCGGGCACTGAGTTGGGCCGTCATCCGTGCCGCAGATTCCTCCAGCCATTCCGCATCTCCTATGCGCGCTCCGAGTTCGCAGAAGCGGACCCCGACCCGTTCGATCTTGTCGCGATAGGCCGGGCCGATGCCCCTGCCGGTCGTCCCGATCACGCTGTCAGCGCCGTCATACATCCTGTGAAAGGGAAGATTGACGTGCGCTCTCTCGGATATCCACAGGCGATGTTCTTTCGGTGGAAGGGGCGACAGGAGATCCTCTCCAGTGAGGTCATCCCAGTTCCGCAGCTCCTCGTCGAGCACCCACGGGTCGACCACCATGCCTGATCCCAGCACGAGTTGGCAGTCAGGATAGGAGATCCCAGACGGGAGTTGATGCAACTTCAGCACACGCTCCCCGACCACGATCGTGTGCCCGGCGTTGTTGCCGCCTTGGAACCGCGCCACCCAGGCAGCCTCCGCTGCCAACTGGTCCACCAGCTTGCCCTTTCCTTCGTCGCCCCATTGGGCACCGAGCACGACGGTGGCAGGCATGGGCAGACAGTCGGGGACGCGACCGCCACATGAACCCTCGCACACGCGCGGGTGTCGGAGCGACGCGGGATGGCGGTGTGACGACGTGACATCCTGCCCAACGAACGGGAATCTCACAATCCAGGCTATCCTCTATCATTCATGAAGGGTCGGCGTTCATCGGCTCGCAGTGTCCTGTTCAGACGCTTTGAAACCACTCGGTTCAGTAAGCGCACCGATTCGCAAAGTATAAGTATGGCAAGGACACAACTACCTAACCGGGGGTTGTGAAGTGAAGAAAATCGACAAGCAGGGAAAGGTCGCCAACGAAGAGGCGGCCGAGAGGAACGAGCGGACGCGCCACGACGGTTTCGAGCCGTCGGCGAGGCCGTCTCAGACACGCAGCACCGTAGGTCATTCGGAACCGTGCGACGAATGTGGCGCCACGCTCTGGGAGGACGATGAGATCCGTGGAGAGGTAGTCTGCGGTGGTTGCGGCCTGGTGGTCGAGGACCATGTCATCGACCCGCGTGCAGAATGGGTGAACCACGGGGACGGCCCAGACCGCTCACGCGTCGGGATGCCCTCGACCCTCACACTCTCCGACAAGGGACTCAACACGCGCATCGACCGGAGCGACCTGCTCGGTGGCCGTGCGCGTATGCATGGAATCAAGGGCAAGGCGCTGCGCGACTGGCGCAGGCGTGCTGTCATCGACGAGCGGAGCAAGACCCGGTCCAGCCGGTCGCGGAACCTGGTCAAGGCGATGCAGTTCATCCGTGATCGCGGTGGACTGCCTCCTCGACTTCAGCAGGAAGCGGCCTCGCTCTACCGTAAGGCGTGCGAGAAGGGGCTCGTCACCGGCCGTAGCATCCGCGGCGTGTCAGCCGCCTGTGTCTACCTCGCAGCACGCGAGGCGTCGCTGCCGCGACGCATCGAGGACATCGCAGAGTCATTCGACATGACCGGAGAGTTGCCGATGAAGGAACTGAAGCGGACGATTCGACTGGTGTCGCGTGAGCTTGGAACCCACCACATCTCGGGACCCGAGGAGTACCTCGACAAGTTCCACAACGATCTGGGGCTTCCCCCGCAGGTGCTCGGAGAGGCGAACTACCTCTGGGAACGGCTCGGAGAGGCGATGGATTGGCAGGGCAAGAAGCCGTCCGGAGTCGCCGGCGTGCTGCTCTACAAGGCTGCTCAGAACCGTGGTCACCCACGCACCCAGTCTGACGTCTGCAAGGTAGCGGGTGTGAGCGAGGTCACTCTGCGTGGCCTGCTCCGGATCCTCGAGGGCCTGTTGGCACAACTCGGCGAGGCACCCTCCAACTGATGATTAGTCATTGGGTTGTTTGGACTCTGAGTCTCTGTTGATAAGATTCCAAGGTATCAGCGAAAGAACCTAACAAACCAGTTTGATGGGACCTTCATGGGGTCCCGTACGCTGACTACGGTCCTCGCCCTGATGATGCTTCTCACTCCTTGGTTCAGCGGGGGGTTTCATTGGTATC
>CATMIM010000251.1 GCA_950068635.1 uncultured Candidatus Poseidoniales archaeon | reverse complement strand
TGATGTCCGCCCCTTCGCCAGTCGCCTTCTCCGCCTGCTCCACCATGTCCGCCAGCGAATGACCGTTGATGGTCACGCAGATCAGTGGCAGAGGCATGACTGCGGCCTACCGGCCGGTCCTGTTCAACGTTGCTGTCCCACACTGGAAGTCTCAAAGCACTCCTTCTGGGTCTGCTGACTCCCTCTCATTGTATCCTCGCACAAGTCCCGATGTGCTGCTCCAGGGGCCTCGCGCATGCGCAGTCGCGCGAGAAATTCACTTTTCGCGGACGCTCCCGCACAATAATTCATAAGCCTCGGGCGCTCAATATAGTGATGTCCGCAGAGGGTATCATAGATACCCTCTGATTCAAATAGAGTGACGAGCAAGAGGTGGTTGTATGGCTGACGATTACAAGGCGGAGAGCATCAAGGTGCTCGAGGGTCTCGAGCCTGTGCGTCAGGTCCCGGGCATGTTCCTGGGAGAGACGGACAACGGCGAAGCGCTGCACCGCTGCGTCTGGGAGGTCGTCGACAACGCCGTCGACGAGCACCTCGCCGGCTTCAACGACGCCATCGACGTCATCATCCACAAGAACGGTTCAGTGACCGTGATTGACCACGGCCGCGGAATCCCGGTCGGCATACACCCGGACTACGGGATCAGCGCGGCGACGCTCATCATGACGAAACTGCATGCCGGCGGGAAGTTCGACAACAGCATGTACAAGGTGTCCGGTGGTCTGCACGGAGTGGGCGTTTCAGCGGTGAACGCGGTGTCGGAATGGCTGCGCATGGAGATCAGCAAGGATGGCGAACTCTGGTGCCAGACATTCAAGGAAGGAGTCCCCGATGCTGACATAGTCAAGACAGGCGAGGCGGAGGAGAACGGAACCACGATCACCTTCAAGCCCGATGTGGCGTTCTTCTCCAATGTCCTCGATTTCGATTTCGAGCAGCTCGACCAGCGGTTGAAGGAGACCGCCTTCCTCAACGGCGGCCTGAAGATCACTCTCACCGACGAGCGCGACGACTCCCGCGATACGGTCGTTCACCAGTACGACGGGGGAATCGCCGAATTCGTGGGACAGCTGGCTGAGCGGAACACCCTCATCCACCCGGAGGTGATTCATTTCAGCGGTGAGAAGGAGGACAGTGATGGAAAGGTGGTCGAGATCGACGTGGCACTGCAGTGGACCGACGCCTTCACTGAACGCATCTTCTGCTACACGAACATCATCCGCAACCGCGACGGTGGCACACACCTCTCCGGCATGCGCGGCTCACTGACGCGCACGATCAACGCCTACGGCCAGTCCCGCAAGTTGCTCAAGAAGGTGGGCAAGCTCTCCGGCGACGATGTGCGCGAAGGGCTGGCGGCTGTCATCAGCGTCAAGCACCCCGATCCCTCGTTCTCATCCCAGGCGAAGGACAAGTTGGTCACCAGCGAGGTCCAGGGCATCGTCGAGAGCATCATCAACGAGAAACTGGGAGAATATCTCGAAGAGAACCCGACGGCAGCGCGGGCGATCATCAGCAAGGCGTCGCTCGCCAGCACGGCGCGTGAAGCCGCACGCAAAGCGCGGGAACTCACCCGCCGCAAGGGTGTGCTCGAGGGTGGTGGCCTTCCCGGAAAACTGGCTGACTGCCAGGAGCGGGACCCAGCAAAATGCGAAATCTTCGTGGTGGAAGGCGATTCAGCAGGCGGCTCTGCGAAGACCGGACGGGATCGCAAGACGCAGGCCATCCTGCCGCTGCGCGGCAAGATCCTCAATGTAGAACGGCAGCAGCGCAACGAAGCGAAGGTGTTCCAGAACAATGAGATCATGACGATGATCAAGGCGTTCGGCGCTGGAGTCGACCATTGGACTGGGGCGAGTATCACCAGCGATGACGACGACGATGACGAGGAGGTGGACGATGCTTCGTTCGACACCGACAAACTACGATACCACAAAATCATCATTATGACGGATGCCGATGTCGATGGCGCTCATATCCGCACATTGATCCTCACGTTCCTGTGGCGGCACATGCGCCCCGCGGTCATCGGGGGGCATATCTACATCGCTCAACCGCCACTCTACCAGGTTTCACGAGGCAAGAAATCGGCGTATGCGTACAGCGATGAGGAGCGGAACGAGAAGATCAAGGAGTTGCGCGGCGACAACCCTGACGCCAAGGTGAACATCTCACGCTACAAAGGTCTGGGCGAGATGAACCCAGAGCAACTCTGGGAGACGACGATGGACCCTGAGACACGCACCATGTTGCAGGTGACCGTGGATGATGCGACCGCCGCCAACGAACTGTTCACTACGCTGATGGGAGAAGATGTCGCTGAGCGGCGTCAGTTCATCGATAAGAATGCGGCTGAGGTCACCAACCTGGATATCTGAGGAGGAGTGAGCGATGAGTGATGATGCAGATGTCGAGGACCGCGAAGAGGTGTTCATCCCGCGTCCGATCGACCAGGAGATGAAGGAGAGTTACATCAACTACGCAATGTCGGTGATCATCGGCAGAGCACTCCCGGATGTCCGTGACGGACTGAAGCCAGTTCATCGGCGCGTCCTGTTCGGCATGTATGAGGGAGGCCACACACACGACAAGTCGTACAGCAAATCCGCCCGTTCCGTCGGCGAGGTGATGGGGAAGTACCACCCGCACGGTGATCAATCGATCTATGACACGATGGTTCGGATGGCGCAGGATTTCAGCCTACGCTACCCGCTGATCGACGGACAAGGGAACTTCGGATCGATCGATGGCGACCCACCGGCAGCGATGCGCTACACCGAGAGCAGGCTCGACCGCATCACCCAGCACATGATGGCGGACATCGACAAGGACACCGTCGACTTCCAGCCGAACTTCGACGACTCGGAACAGGAGCCGGAGGTGCTGCCATCCTGCCTGCCCAACCTGCTGCTGAACGGCTCGG
>CATMIM010000250.1 GCA_950068635.1 uncultured Candidatus Poseidoniales archaeon | reverse complement strand
GGTCCTGCCGATCTCCTTGCGCCCGGTGCGGCTCGCCTGGCCGATCTCGTCAAGGGTTCTAGGAACTCCACATTGTCTACAAGCGGCGTACAGACTCGCCGCAGCGACTCCCTCGATGGAACGCCCACGGATCAGTCGCTTCTCGACGGCCTTCTTGTAATTCACAGCGGCTGCTTCGCGCACCGATTTAGGAAGTTCCAGACGGCTGGCCATGCGGTCCAACTCAGCGAGTGCCATGGCGAGGTTGCGCTCGGTGGCGTTGGAGACACGGGAGCGCTTCTGCCACTTCCTCATCCGGTAGAATTGAGAGCGATAGCGGGAGTTGATCGTCTTGCCCGAGTAGTCCTTGTTCTGCCAGTCGATGTCGGTCGACAGGCCTTTGTCGTGCAGCATCACGGTCATCGGCGCGCCTGTGCGCGCACGCTGGTCGCCCTGCTCGGGTGAGAACACCCTCCACTCCGCACCTTGATCGATCACGTTGTCCTCGATCACGAGGCCACAATCCTGACACACGACCTCGCCGCGTGTCTCGTCGCGCTCAAGCGAGCGGCTGTTGCATTCTGGACACTTGACGGTGTCCTCTATCTGTTGATCTTCTGCCATTTTCTCTTCACCATCACAACCTTGCACTCGTCTGGACAAGAGAAAGGTATAAGGGGGCTTCAACGGACCCTATTTAAGCGTTCTTTAATTTTCAATTGGAGATGCGTCATCATTCTAGAGGGAAACAGTGAGGAGTTGCTGAGCGACCTGATCCTGACATTTTATGACGCGAGCAACCGCGTCTCCTGATCTTTCTGGTCTTGGCCACCCACGAAGCGTGATAAACACCGGGCGGGTCGAAATCCCTGCCCATAGGGCAGGGTGGTTGTTGAATGAGCGAATCGTGGCCGCCCGCAGAAGTCGCGCTCACACCGGGTAAGCGGGTGCTGTTCCTGACCAAGGATCTCGAACTGATCCGCCGCCAGCTCTACGAGGGACTCGATCTGAACATGTCAGACCTATCCGTGGATGATCTGCTCGACGACATCAACACCGACGCGATCACCCCCGCCTGGGTCTGCTTCGACCACGACCCGCAGAAGATCGCCGAGAACGCCTACGCCGGCCTGATGCACGAGGGAAGGCGGGTGTTCGAGGCCCGGGCACTGATGGACGGCGGCTTCGAGGTGATCGTCTCTGGGCAGCGCAAGGGCACCGGTTCCAGCCGGGAGCCCGCGGCCCAGTGTGAACGGTGGTCGGATGTGCGCATCGTGATCGCAGCTTCGTTCGCACCGATCCACGAGCGCAACAACATCAACCTCGGTCAGGTGATGGGTGACCACGCCCTGCTCGAGCGATTGCAAGCAGGCGAGCGCATCCCCCTCTCGGAATTCACTGAAGATTACGACCCTGTGACTCGGCTGATCCTCGAGAGCGGCGGCCTGTTCCCCTTCTCGGAGCGACTGAAATCCGGCGAGCTCGAACTGCCGACCTCATCGTCCGAAGAACTCCCGATGACGATGGCTGAGAAGATGATCACGGCCAAACTCGTGTCGAGCAACGGCCGCGCGGGGCATGTGCGACCGGGCGATGCGGTCATCGCCCAGGTGGACGGGGGATACAGCCACGAATTCACCAGCGCGCAGGTGCACGAGTTCCTCAAACTGGAGTACGGCGATGACTACAGCATCCCCAACCCATCCAAGTTCGCAGTGTTCGAGGACCACCTGCTCTATGCCACCGGGGTTCCGCGCTTCGGCAAGTTCGCAGACAAGATCGAGACCTTGAGGAGGATGCAGAAGGAGTTCCAGCAGCACACGGGATTGCGCGACTATTCGGCGGTCGGGGGGGTGAGCCCAGGAATCTGTCATCAGGTGGCGCGGGAGGAGTTCATCGATGTCGGGGACTTCATCCAGGCGACCGATTCACACACCTGCATGGGTGGGGCTTCCAATGCTCTCACCTACGGGGTGGGCTCGACAGAGTTCGCCAACCTGATTCACAACGGCTTCACCTTCGTGCACGTTCCCGAGTCCATCCGCTTCGAATTCACCGGGGAGTTGGACCCCGGCTGCACTGCCAAGGACATCATGCTGCACATCCTGTGGAAGTATGCGCGCGACGAGCAGACGCTCGACCGCTCGATCGAGTTCGGTGGTCCGGGGCTGGCGAGCCTGTCGATGGACGAGCGGGCGACGCTGTGCAACATGGCGACCGAATGCAGCGCCAAGACCGGCATCTGCGAGCCGGACGAGAGGACCGTGGAGTGGTTGCTGGCGCGCAGGCCGGGAATGACCGCCGAGGACATCCGTGCGCGCTTCGTGCTGCCCGATGCGGGTGCGCACTATGACGGCGGAGTGCACACGATCGACCTCCACTCCATGCGCCCGATGGTCGCTCATCCGGGCGACCCGGACCGCGGCATACCTTCCGACCCGACCAACGGCGCGTACATCGACGAACTGGGGGATATCCACATCGACATCGCCTATGCCGGTTCATGCACCGCCGGCAAGGACGACGACTTCGCCTACTACGCCCTCGTTGTGGAAGCGGCGCTCGCTGCGGGAAGGACGATTCCTGAGGGAGTGGAGTGCTACATCCAGTTCGGCTCGAAGACGGTCAAGGAACTGTCCGCCGAGCGGGGCTGGACCGAGATGTTCGAGGCGGCCGGCGTGAAACTGATCGACCCGGGCTGCGGCGCCTGCATCGGAGCCGGGCCGGGTGTGTCGAACACGCAGGACGAGGTGACGATCTCGGCCATCAACCGCAACTACCAGGGAAGATCCGGACCCGGGAGACTCTACCTCGCAAGCCCGTTGACCGTGATGGCGTCCGCCTTCATGGGGCGCATCGTTGCATGGCATCCGGACATGTTCGCCTTGGAAGCCCAATCCACTCAATGATTCGTGTGCTGCATCCGGGTAGCCTGCACGGTTTCGCCGAACCAGCGTGTGC
>CATMIM010000249.1 GCA_950068635.1 uncultured Candidatus Poseidoniales archaeon | reverse complement strand
GCCCAACCAGTCCTCTGGCTTCTCCGTCTGCTCCACCTTGGGCTGCTTGGCGAGCCACTCCTCGTCCTTCTGCTTGCGGTAGACGAGTGCTCGGTGCAACCCGAGCGCGCCCACCAGGCAGACGATGACGATGATCGCCAGCCCGCTGAACGTGTTCCAGATGATGCTGGCGACGATCTCGAGGCGTTGCCATCCCGACTCCTCCTCGACGTTCTCGGGACGGTACTGCTCGGCGAGGAACTCGGAGTGTGTCTCGTTGATGAACACGATCTCCGGTGCGAGCACGCTCTGCATCTCGACGCGCATGTTCGCGGTTCCGTTGGCCTCCATGTCGGTCGGGAGAAGCATCCACGCGCGGAAGGTGAAGTTGACACCGGGTGGCACATTCTGCACCTCGAAGTACCGAGGTGCGCCTTCGCTCGAACCGTAAGTGGCACCAGGCGGCGGAATCAGTCCGTAAACCGAGTTCACATCGACATGCATGCTGACCTGCAGCCCGTCATCCCCATTGCCCAGGTTGCGCAGAGTGAAGGCCACTGAGACGTTGTCACGTGAGTCGGTGGATGCTTCGACCGCTTTCAGGTCCCAGTCAACATAGGCCCCCACGCGCATCTCGACCTGTTGTGAACCGAGTTCGGCCCCGTCCTGAAGCCGCAGCGTCACGGTGGCTGTCCCATGGCTGAAAGCAGCGACCATGCCATCGACCTGCAGGGTGAGGATGATGCTCTCCTGCCGTTCACCCTCCTGCAGCACCAGCACGCTGCGTGACAGGTATGTGCGAAGCCATGGATTGCTCTCCACGACGAGTTCGAACGAGTCGGCGAAGTTGCCGGTGTTGGTCACTGAGATCTCGGCGTTGCACGTCCGGTTGGGCAGCACGTCTTCCCCACAATTCGTCTCCATCGCGAGCAGGCCTCCCCGGCGCAACTCGATGTCGACGTTGAAATCCACCATCTCGGTGGCCAGCGATGCACCACCGCTCCAACCGATCACCCCGATGTGTATGCCCCCACTGGTCTGTGCGGGCGCCTGCACCTCGATCTGCACCGTGGCACTCTCGTTCGGTTGCAGTCCGTTAGCGCCCACTCCGCTCAAGTGGTACACCTCGAACACACCCACCAGCCACCCGTCATGCTGGAACGAGAGTTCGGGTGAGAATCCTAGAAGCACCTCACCTTCGGCATCGAGCGGCACCACCCGCGCAGCCAGTCCCACTCGGGCGTTCCCGATATTGCGCATCGTCACTGGATGACGCAATTTCTCCCCCGGGTCGACGTTCAATCGGGCGTATTCGCTGTCGATGGCCACCCCGTGGACGGCATCGAGTTCGAGTGTGAAGGAGTAGTTCACGGACACGCCGTCAATCGACGAGGTCGCGCTCAAGGTGAATGCATGGCGAACGCCAGCCAGAGGAGAGCCGTTGACGACCATGGGGACATGGATGTCGAAGTGAGGCCACTCCAGGGCGCCGGGAGACATTGTGACGGTGAGCGGCGTCGTGCAGGGTAGTTGCGACGTGTTCCACAGCGCGTTCCAAGCACCGGTCCAAGTGAGCATGAAGGACACATCATCGCTGATGTTGGCGTTGTTGGTGATGTTGAACTGCAGGCTGATCATCCGCCCCGGCTCGACGAACACATTCAGGCCGCTGGAAGGACCCCAGCTGAGGTTGGAACCGCCGCCATGGGAACTGGGCATCATCTCGGGGGCAGCAGGCAGGTCTGGGCCGCTTTCCTGCACCACTGGAATGGCTGAGAGCATCAGCGACACCAGCAGCAGCGTGACCAGCCCACAGCACCGCTCGAGCATGGCCCCGCCACACCCCGGGATTCTTGAACCGTGCCCCTCGCATGCTCGCGCTATGCATCACTTCGAGCGCAGATTCTAAGGGTGCAGGCTCCTGTAGACGGCCATGCCGCCGTTCTGGCCGTTCAAGCGCAGCAAGTCTGGCGAGGACGAGGGACCCGGGACTGTCGAATATGATCGTGATGAGAATACCGCCGAGACACTCGCCGACCGCAGCCATGTCGAGGATGAAGGATATCAGGCAGCGATGAACCTCCTCGAGAATCCACATCTGGGTGCTCCCGCTCAAGGTGAGGCCGTCTCTCAGACCATCGTTGAGGCTGATGAGACCCTCGTCGCGCCGGCTGTCAGCGAGCGGGATCCGGCTCGCTACACCAAGAGCGGTGACAGTTACTGGTACTACCAGAATGAGGACGGCACCTACGAACCAGAACCTCACGTGAAGAACGCCGACGGGTCCTTCGCGCCCTATTCCGGGTGATCGCTGAGCAGCTCATCACACCGGGTCAGGGATGAGCCGGCCGAGCATACCCACGTCGAACTCCCCCGCTTGGATTGGAACTCGGAGTTCGAACTCGTCGGCCAGTGCCGGGTCCACCTCTCCGATGCAGCCGACCCACTCATCTGCGATGTACACCTTAGCGCCACGTCCGTGGAGATACGGCCCGTCTCCTTCGCGGAGCGCTTCGAAGCGCACTTCCAATCCCTGCGCATGCGCGCCCAGGTCGCGCAGCAACGCCTGCGCCATTCCCTTTGCCGCCGTGAACCCGCCACCGACCTCCGCCGCCGCCCACGCCACCCGCTCCTCGTTGTGGTGGTCGCGCACGACCGTCCCCAGTTCGAACACTCTCTGGGGCAGCTCATGATGCCGGTTGGCAGCCAGCAGCCGCAACAGAGCAGGCAGCACGTTCTGGCGCAGGACCGTGTGCTCGTGGGTGATCGGGTTGGTGAGTCGAGTCACCGCTCCAGATGGCTTGAGCCGGACCCGTGTGAACTGGTCGTCGTCGCTGGACAAGGTGAGCGACTGCACCTGCTGCAGCCCCTGCCCTTGCATGCTCTCGCGAATACGCCGGTGAAGAGTCATCTTCGCCAGCGGGATGCCCGCGTCGGACTGGCGTGAGATGGAGACTCCGAGAT
>CATMIM010000248.1 GCA_950068635.1 uncultured Candidatus Poseidoniales archaeon | reverse complement strand
AGAATCCCAGACGATGTGCAGATATTTGTCTGGAACAGAGATGGAGGTGAATGTGTCAAATGTGGATCAGGTGAAAATCTTGCCTTTGACCACATCATTCCTTTTTCACGCGGTGGTTCAAATTCAAGAAGAAACTTACAAATTTTATGTGACGCATGTAATAGTAAAAAGGGTAAAAAAATTGGCGGGTAGATATCTGTTTGTCAGTGATGCAAAGGGTTCCTGTAAAACACCCATTGACTCGGAATCGTTGAATCAATGGGCTTTCAGTGGGTCGAGTCAAACGCTACCGTTCCAACAGCCTTGACTAGAATCACCGAGATGCCATCCGCTGCTTGTGTCGAAGATGGTCAGTGTAGTTGCCCGGCCAGACTCGCAGAGTGCCATCACCAGGAAGTTCCCAAATGGTATCGCAAACTCGATCGAGGAACCAACGATCGTGACTGACGGTGATAATTCCACCATCGTAGGATTGCAAAGCGGACTCCAGAGCCTCTTTTGCATCGGAATCCAAGTGGTTGGTCGGCTCGTCGAGCAGTAACATGTTATTCTCCTCCAACAATAGTTTCAACATGGCGATTCGTGCTCGCTCCCCGCCGCTGAGGTCACCCAATTTTGTCTTGACCATCTGTGAGGTGAATTGGAACTGACCCAATAATGCGCGTATGTCACCATAATCCATGCGCGGCTTCAATCTCTGTATCTGCTGCTCTGGTGTCAATGAGAAATCGAGAGTGCGGTGGTCCTGATGGAAATATCCAATTTGAACGCCGGGCTGAACATCGATTTCGCCTGAGTCCAGTTGTATCTCGTTGATAATCAGCCGCAACAGGGTAGTCTTTCCAGCGCCATTTGGTCCTACAACACCAATCTTCTGCCCTCTGCGCACATCGGCCTCAACACCTGCTAGAATCGGGCCCTCCAATCCTTCGAATGCTAGGTGTGCATTGCGGATATCGAGTACGTCAAGACTGCTTTTCTCCACTGATTGCAGGTTGAATTGTAACTCCTTTCGCTTCTTCGGCTTTATTGAGTTCAGCCATTTCAACTCGCGCTGAGCACGCATTATCATCTGATGCTTCTGTGAGATTGACTTGTCATATTTGTTTGCGCGCTTCATTGAAGCCATCGCACCAGTGAGGCGCTTGATTTCCTTGCTGGTCTTTTCTATGCTCTCATCGAGAGTCTGCAGGAACAACTCCTTCTGATTCAGAAAAGAGGTGTAATTCCCTTTGTAGCCTCGCAGTGCCCCGTCTTGAACCTCAACGATGTGGTTGCAAACTTTGTCGAGGAAGTATCTGTCGTGACTAGCAATCAACAGCGACCCCTCAAATTGACTAAGAAATAACTCCAACCAATTCAAGGTGTGTAGGTCAAGATGATTGGTGGGCTCGTCGAGTAAAAAGGCATTGATCTCAGAAAGACCGACAAGTTGCCTAGCGAGAGCCAACTTCGCCCTCTCGCCTCCAGAGAGTTTGGATACTCGCATCTCAAGTGGGTGATGCGCAAGTTCCAATGCCTTCAGAATCTCCTGAGCATGTCCAGAGACATCAGTACCTCCGGAACGTACGAGTAAGCTTTGCAATTCCTGGTAGCGGTCGATTACCGGTTGCCAATCATCATCGTAGAAAGAGGGGTCAGTCATTTTCTCCTCTATGGAAGCAATCTCATCCTCCAGTTCCTTGAATTGATGGCCCTTCCGATTCAACTCCTCTTCCAAAGTCGCATCTTCCTCGATGTCACGCACCTGTGTGAGAAAAGCGATGCGTAGACCGGGAGCGAATTGAACGTCGCCAATATCCTGAATCTGCTCACTGATGATGCGCAGTAGAGTGGTCTTACCTGAACCATTGTGCCCTACAATACCAATTCGATCTCCATCATCTATTCGGAGATTAATACACTCAAAGATGGTGTTTGGTCCAAACGCCTTGTGGATGTCCACGAGTCGAATCAATTCTCGGGCCATGGTAATCCCGCACCTCATGCCTAGATGGACTCACCGGTATTGAATCAAATCAAATCAAATCGAGGGCGTCCTTCGATACGCTACCCATGCACTCGTGAGTGAGCGAGGTGCGGATTACTCCACTGTCACTGACTTGGCGAGGTTGCGAGGTTTGTCGACGTCACAGCCCCTAGCGAGACCTGTCTGGTAGGCGAGCAGCTGCAGCGGGATGACCGTGAGCAGCGGGGAGAGCATCGGATCGGTGCTTCCCACAGAAATCGAGATGTCCGCCTCCTCGGAGATGTCGTCGCCTTCCTCGTGGATGAGGATGATCTTCGCACCGCGGGCGCGGCACTCCTGGATGTTGGAGACCGTCTTCTGCTTGAACTTGTCATTCGGCGCGATCACGACGACCGGGCTGCCCTCCTCGAGCAGGGCGATCGGTCCGTGCTTCATCTCCCCCGCGGGATATGCAAGACATGGGATGTAGGCCACCTCCATCAGTTTCAGCGCACCTTCTCGGGCAACCGGAGCGGATGGCCCGCGGCCCAGGAAGAGCACGATTTTGGCGTCCTGCACCGCCTCCACTGCCTCGGAGAGCGGTCCCTGATCCGCCAGATACTCCTCGATCTGGTCAGGTAACGCCTCCAGCGCCTTGACCAACTTCACTCCCGGTTCCCTGGTGAGTGAGCGCGCCCTCCCGATCTGCAGAGCGAACAAGGTGAGCGCGGCGACCATGTTGCTGAACGCCTTGGTCGAGGCGACCGCCTGCTCCGGTCCGGAGTGGATGTAGACGCCCTGACCACACTGGCGGGCGATCGATGAGCCGACGACGTTGATGACGCCCATCACCCGGGCATTCTTCAACTGGATCTCCTTGACGGCGGAGAGCGTGTCGGCGGTCTCGCCGCTCTGGCTGACGGCGAAGTGCAGCGCCGCTGGGTCGATGACCGGGTCGTTGGAGCGGAACTCGCTGGCGACGTGAGCGAGGGCGGGCACGCGCGCTAGCCGTTCGATGGCCAG
>CATMIM010000247.1 GCA_950068635.1 uncultured Candidatus Poseidoniales archaeon | reverse complement strand
TGCCTGCTACCATCCACGATGCCGGAGCAGACGCTCGTGACAGCTTGGCAGTGAATCAGGTGCCCGGACACCCTTCGAACACCTGTTTCGACGAACTTTGGATCGTCCCCGGGCTGATGCCCTACGGCCACGTCTGTCAGGCACACTGCGACGGTGTGGACGAGGTGCACCTCGAGGACCCGCCCGCCTTCAATGAGAATGAGGGCATGGACCACTGCCGCGAACTGTGGGAAGGAGATGCGCGCGAGGTCGCCGCCGATTTCGTGTGTGACAACCTCGCCGTCGCTGCCAACTCTCGCTGTCTCAACCGTGGAGTCAACAAGGTGGTACGCATCTTCCTGCACACGGAGACCGAACTCACGGACATCATGCCCACGATGAACCGTCCATGCACACCATCCGCTCGCTACCGTGACTGCCTGAACCGCTTCATCGCTCACTGTTCCGAGCTGAAGCAGAATGGCAGCAACCCCGACATCCGCCTCGTCATCTATCGCCCCAACGCACAACCACAGGAGGTGAGCCTGTGAACGGATACCGCCTCATACTCTCCAACCCGACCCCGAGCCCGCGCGAGATGACCATTCTCGCCGGGCGTCGCCTCGGAATCAACGAAGGAGTGATTTCCACCTCGCAGGAGGTCACCATCGAGATCGATCCGTTCACCCGACTCGCCATCTACTACGACGCCGCCGGCAACCGCGTGCTCGACCGTCGCACCATCGACGACATCAACGTCATCGGCGAGGTCGAGATGATCGATGTCTCAGTGAATGGGGCATCCATCGTTCCCGTGGAGATCGACAACTCCGAACTCAACGGCAGCAAGGTCTCTCGTGATCTGTTCAGCGCTCGCGCACGCGACCTGTGCGAGGGCATCACCGAGGATGCTGACCGACGCATGGGTGGGTCCATGCTCGTGGCTCAACTCTCCTACCTGCGCTCGCAGCGCGACGGACAGCGTGTCGGGATCTATTCTCCTGCAGCCCTGAACCTGCGCTGCGACGATGGGACGGACACCCTCTACTCCCTCATGTCAGCCGGGGACATCTCGCTGACCACTTGTGTCGGCAAGGGCTACAACAGATCAGGCGCGCTGGAGCTGTGCGTGCGCAACAACACCGACACCGAACTGCGCGTGCGCATCCCACAGGGTGCGCTGTTCGAGCAGGCCGTCGAACTCGATGCTGGAGAAAAGCAAGACGCCCTTCTCGCCGAGCACGCAGTAGCTGTGAAACAACGAATCAAGGAGTTGAGTTCAAAGAGTTACCAAGAGGATATCGAGGGTGATTTCGACCATGTTGTGATGTTCATTCCGAGCGAAGCCATGGCAGCAGCAGCCTTCAGTATCGACCCAGATTTGATGGATTATGCGATGACGAAATTCGTTCTCATCGCCACTCCCGTGACGATGCTCGGCTTACTGCGAACCATCGCCCTCTACTGGCAACAACATGCATTGGCAGAGGGCGCGAGTGAGATTTACGAAGTCTCCCGGGAGATGTACAAGCGAGTCAACACGCTCATCGAACACCTCTTGAAAGTCGGTGGACACCTCGACAAGGCTGGCAAGTCCTACAATGACGCCATGCGCTCGTACGAGAGCCGAGTTCTGCCCCAAGGACGTCGTCTCGACGACCTGCAAGTCTCCGACACTCTGGCGAGTTCACTGCCAGAGCCAAAAGAGATTGAAGCCTTTCCAGACAAGACTTCCACAGATGGGGAGGAATGAAAGGTCTCGCGTAGCGTCGACATCCCATGATGGACTCCAACAACGGCCCAGCCAGAGCATCGGTTCTCATCTTGACGATGCTCTTGACCAGTCTCCTGCTGGCCCTGACCCCGAGTGCCGCCGCTGAAGCGGAAACACGTTCCTCCCACACCTATGTCGAACAGTTCGGACCGAGCTTCGACAAGGTGATTATCGCCACTACCGATGACGATCTGAGCACCCCTCGCGACCTCGCGTTCCACCCCAATTCAGCTCGACCGAATGAACTCTGGATCGCCAACCGCGCCACCGACAGCATCACCATCGTTCACAACACCGGTTTGGAGGATCAATACACTGAGAACCGAAAAGACAGTTATGCGAATCACTTCATGGAGGAGATCAGCGCTTTCGCCTTCGGGCAATATGATTCCGAATTCGATTACATATTCGCCTCGGCCCAAGAATCGCGCAATACGTACAACGGACAGCAATCCCCGAACGATTTCATGGGCCCCGCTCTCTGGCCCTCCTCACTCGACCACTTCGCCGAGGAACATCAGTCGGACAGCAGGTTGGGCAGTCATCTCGACATGCTGCATGAAAGCCCTCAAGGAATGGGTATCGCCCACGACTCGGGCAATGCCTACTGGTACAACGACGGTCACTATGGGGAATTGGTGTATTATGACTTCAGCTCAGACCACGACACCGGTGGCGACGACCACGATGACGGCATCGTTAGGCGTTACAGCGAGATCACTCCGACCCGCAGGGTGGGCGTCCCCGGCCACATGATACTCGACAAGTCGAACGGCATCCTCTACATCGCCGACACCGGTGCTGGCAGAGTTCTCTGGGTCAATACCGACGACCCCAGCACCACGACGACGAACATCATGGGTTCCAGCACGCAGAAGGACTCCTCACTGGCGGAGTACAGCGAAATCACCGATGTCGAATGGGGCGTTCTCGCTTCCGGACTCGACGACCCCTCGGGAATCGCATTGCACGGTGACACGCTCTTCGTGTCGCTCAATGGCAATGGCAAAATCAAGGCTTATGGCCTCGCTGGCAACGGCAAAAGCGCAACCCACCTGCAGACCATCGACACCAATGCGAACTCGATCATGGGCTTGGAAGTAGGGCCGAACGACAAGCTCTACTACGTCAGTTCGTCAAACCATCGAGTCATCAGAATCGACCCACATCCGGACGCTGACCTCGATTGGATTCGTGACAGCCTGGACGATTCGGACCAGC
>CATMIM010000246.1 GCA_950068635.1 uncultured Candidatus Poseidoniales archaeon | reverse complement strand
CACCATAGTCGGGGTCCACCGTGGTGTTGTTGGTCGGACCTCCGGTGCTTCCCAGTACTCCGGCGCCTTCGAGCAGCGATACCGCGTCGATCATCCCGAATCCGTAATGGTCGTTCCACGGCAATCCGGGGTCTTCGTCGATGGTGCCGCGGAATTCGCTGTGCTCACGCAGCATCTGCTTCACCTCTGCAGGGGTCAGATCAGGGACGGCTTCGAGCAGGATGGCGACGATGCCGGCGACCGCCGGGGTCGACATGCTGGTGCCGTCGAAATCGATGTAAGAGTCATCGGCCATCGGGCGAGGCTGTCCAGGAACGATCACAGGTGAGGCGGCGTGCTGAGCGGAGAAGATGTGCGACCCAGGAGCGATCACATCCGGTTTCAACTCGTCCCATTCGTCGTCGTCGTCGTCGTCGAGCCGCGGCCCGTGATTCGAGTAATCGGCGACGGTGTCATCGCTGCGATCGACCGTGTTCTGCTCGTGGAGAGCCGCCACTGCGATGCAGCCGTCGGAGGATGCCGGTGCCGGGACTCGATTGACGCCGTCGTTGCCCATGGCGCACACTGGCACGATGCCAGCGTCGAAGGCGTCGTTCACGGCGCGGGCCTGGGCGGTGCTGCCGTTGTCACCACGATCAGCGGCTCCCGGCGCGCTGGCGGTGCCGAAGGACATCGACATCACGTCAATGCCGTTGCTGGAGTCGTTGTTGCCCCAGTTGGTGTTGCGGTTGCTGATCGCCCACTCAATGCCCCTGATGACGTCCGCGCCGTTCGCCCTTCCTACATCGGTGAACACCTTCAGGTCCACCAGATACGCCCCGGGGGCCATGCCGGTGTACTGCCGCCGCGCATCTCCCGTACCCATCGCGATCCCCGATACGTGCGTTCCGTGGCCGGCGGTGTCGTCAGGGTCATCGGAGCCGTCCACATTCGAAGTGAGTGAAGTGGCGTCGTAGCCGGCCACCCACTTCTGGTCGGTGTAACTGGTGGGAACGAGGTCCGGGTCATCGTCCTCATCGTCGAAGTCGTTGAGCGAGCGGTGCTCGTTGTCGACTCCTGAGTCAACGACTGCAATCACCACTCCATCTCCATCGTAGCCGTAGGCGTGAGCGGAGTGAGAGTAGGTGCTGCTCTGCCGGGAGAGGGTGGCGGGGGCGGCGAAGTCGAGGAAGGGCTCGACGACGTCCTGCATCTCGACGACCACCACTCCTGGAATTCTCCAGAGTTCGAGCAGGGCGCTCTGGGGTACCTTGTCCACGATAACAGAGTCCAGATTCGATACGGTGAACAACTCGGCGTCACCCTCGGCCCCGACCCATCCGTGTGACCTGAGAACCGTCTCCACCGCAGATTTCTCGGCCTCCTCGGGGTGCCAGGCGAAGTCGATCACCAGAGCGACGGTCATGCGTCCGTCAGGGGCGAGGATCGCGGTCGGTGAGGGGGAAGAGCCGTTCCCGGCGAGCACGTCCTGCAAGCGGTCGTCGAAACCGTTGGCGTCCACGTCCGGCCCGAACGAGAACCACCACTGGGGACTCTCGGCGCTCGTTGCACCGGCAGGCGGAATGGGCATCCTTGCAGGTATGTCACATGGTGTTCCAGATTCGCACAGCAGCGGCGGCAGACCGTCGACGAGCAGCGCTGGGCGAGAGCCCTGTGCCTCCACCACGGTCGCATCATCTTCCGCCTCGACTCCTGTGGTCAGCAGCAGCGGAGAGAGAGAGGACAGCAGCAGGATGAGCATCGGGAGCACGGCGAAGGCGTGCTTTCTATCGACAACGCTCACGCTATTCCTCCATCTCAGCGGGCCGCGGACGTCCTATAAGGCCAATCAGGAGCGGTGCGGAGGGAAAAATTCCGCTCCAAGGAGCGGATGCACGCGAGGGGAGCGAGGTAGTACGCCTTCACGGCCAGTTGAGGTGGCGCTTCTCGGTGGTGCATTCGAGCCGCGCCAATTCGCCTTTCATCTCGACCTTGAGGCCCCCTTGGCACTCTGGGCAGACGGTGACTTCCGCCAGTTCCTCGAGCCAAGCCTGCCGCGTCTCCAGCTCATCACCCTCCTGGCGCAGGCTGGCCAGAGCCCTTGCCGCTCGCTTGCTCAATTCCACGCCGGCCGCGGACCACGGATCATCGGACATGTCGCCCATCTTCTGCTTGAGTGAATCGATGCGAGACGCCTCTGCCGAGGCGGCGGTGGGACCACCGTCCCTGAGTTCCAGCGGCGTCGGCCCACTCCTTGCCAGTGGCCGCCCGATGGCGTAGCACAGGAAGAAGCCGCCCACGTGGGCGAGATGGGCGACGTTGCTGCTGTCGCCGATTCCCCCATACTTCATCCAGACCGAGATGATTTCGATTCCCAGACGGAGTAATGCAATCAATGCCACAGGCCACTTGCGGATCAGTATCAATGGGAACTCTATCTCGTCGTGCGGCCAGCAGGCGAGATAGCAGCCGAGCAGCCCGAAGGCGGCACCGGAGGCGCCCAGTGAGAAGCCATATCCGCCCCAGTGACTGAACCACCAGGCGAGGTTCCCCCCCAGCACTCCGGCGAGGTAGATGATGAGCCAGCGTTCGCGGCCGAGGCGCTGTTCAAGCGGAACCCCCACCAGCGCGATCACGATGACATTGCCCACGATGTGCTGCCAGGAGATTCCTCCACCGGGGCTGGTTGCGTGAAGCCAACCCGAGGTGAACAAGCGGTGGAAGTTCTGCGGGTCCCCCTGCCAGGCCGGGTTGAGGGCTAACAGCACGGTGAGCAAGCGGTCGGTGGACTCGAAGTGGGAGAGGATGGTCTGCATACCCCAGCAGAGAAGCAGACTGAGCACCATGGCGAGAGAGAGGGGGTCACCGCGGCGCCAGGCGATGACCAGAGGTCCCGCAGCCAAGGCTAGGAACACCAGCACCAGCAGGAATTGGAAAGGCGCCAACATCGACCACGCGAACACCTCCGCCATCTGGTGGCAGGGCGGCGGACGGGCTC
>CATMIM010000245.1 GCA_950068635.1 uncultured Candidatus Poseidoniales archaeon | reverse complement strand
ACCTTTCCGGGGATGGTCGCTTCCTGGTGGTACGACGGAGAGCGGATGCACGAGCCGCTCGTGCTGCGCGAGGCGCGCTTCTGCGCGCTCGATTCTGCGCACCCCCTCTGGCCACAGGACGGCGGGGCGGCCGCGACTGATGGTGAAGGAGGCGGCGGAGCGGTGGTGCCGCTGCTCAGCGATGACCTGTCGATGGGCCTCGCGGACGACCGCAGTCACTTCTGGCTGAGACTGGAGGCGGATGAGGCGGCGGTGGCGAACGGCGCTCCGGCGCGGTTCGACCTGCGCATGACACCCTGGAACCGGGCCATCTCAGGGGTGGAGTATTCGCACAACGAGTTCAGTCTCGGCATGGGCTACGACATCCTGCGCATCCACGGAAGCGAGTGTACCGGCGAAATCGGGGGCGAGCCGGTCACGGGTACCGCCTACTTCCAGAAGGTGTGCGTCCAGGCACCGTCCATCCCGTGGTTCTGGGGGATGCTGCACTTCTCCGACGGCTCCTACCTCGACTGGTTCCTCCCGCACGCCTCACTGACGCTCACCGCCAAGGATGACCGGCCATGGAAAGCGCGCGATTTCGCTCGCCTGCCGCTCAAGGGACAGGGTCAGTGGAAGGACGCCGGGCGCCAGCGGACGGAGCAGTTCGCCCGCTGCGAAGTCGAACTGCTGGAGGTGGAGCCGGGTGAGGGCGTACCTGAGTTCGACGAGGATGGCAATCCGCTTCCCTGCTTCCACGTGCGCGTGTGGAACGGGCGCACGCAGATCGGCTTGCTCGTGCGGGCGGTGTCGCGTGCGCACTGGACGTTCGACCAGCCCACGCGTGCGTGCATGACCAGCCATTTCACCTACAACGAATATCCACTGGAGGTGGACCGCATCACAGTGCTCGACGAGCGCGGTGTGCGCACGCTCGAAGATTGGGAATGGATCCATGGCAACGCGGAGCACAGTTGGGGCCTGCTTCACTGATTCCGTCCTAGAATTGTATTAAATACGGAGTTATCCGGGTTCAAGTGGTAGGAGGCCAACGGCGTGGGTGATGGTTCGGTAGTGGAGAAGATGCAGGGGAAGATCAACCCCGAGAGTGTGAAGAAGAAGTTCGACATGACAACCAATGAGACAGCGTATTACGCATGCAAGCCGACAATGCTGGCATTCTCGGCCAAGTACATCCTCTGTGTCATGATTCTGGTCGTCCACCTGTTCTTCTGGTGGTCCGACGGGGCGGATCTCGGAGATGACACCAACGGATTCATTCAATTGTTGGTTTCTGTCGCCGGTTGGTTGGGCATCGCCGGTTTCGTCTTCATCATGCTCATCGTGACCTGGTTCAATCGATTCATGAACTGGTCATCGAGCGGTGGCTGGTACACGACTTCGATGCTGATCATCACCATCACCCCGGGCATCTTCGTGATCGAGGATGTCATCGTCACCATCTCCGGCTGGTTCGGAGCAGAGTACGCCGGGGTGCTGCCATCATGGGACAACTTCTGGTTCCTGATTCTCGGTTCCGGATACTTCGCCATCATGTTGAGCCTGACCATCTGGTACAACCGCTCGTTCGACTACGCCATCAGCGACAGGACGGTCTACCTGAAGAAGGACTTCATGCTCAACCACACGTTGCACAACATCCCCTTGGCGGACATCAACAACCTGAAGCTCGACGTCCCATGGTACGGGCGCATCCTTGGGTTCGGCACCGTGAACATGCTCACCGCCAGCGGATTCGGCGTCCTCCATGAGTCGATCTCGGTATCCTCGGGTGGGGCTGTGGACACGGCGATATCCGACCAAGCCGGGTTCTTGCGCAAGATGCTGAAACTGTTCTTCGTCGTGATATCCCTGCAGCGCACGCGTCAGGACATGGACACCTCTGAACCAGAGGATTGCCTTTACGGAGTTGCGAAACCAATGGAGGTGTACAAACTGGTGAACGAATTGCAGGTGCAGCGCGTCGATCACATACACACTACCACGGTTGCTGGCAGCGAGCAAGCGGACGAGCAGCCACAGGCAGAAGAGGTTGCGTCTGAAGAGACGCTCAGCGACCTGGTGGATTGATTGAATCAGCCCGAGCGTGGGCTTGATATCGAGTGAGCGTCGAGCGGGCTACAGACGGAGGCGTTGCGATGAGCGAGGCGAAGATGCAGCAAGCGGCCGAAGCGATGGTCGCAGGAGAATTCGTCGCCGCGATGGCGATCTTCGATGAGGTGCGCGAGGCCGACGACGACAACGCCGATGCGCACTATGGTTGGGCGGATGCTGCGTTCATGCGTATGACCATCGACATGGAGGAGGATGTTCCCGCAGCGCTCATCATGCGCGGCTACAAGCGGGCGATGGACCTCGATGAGGAGAATCTGGAGTATGTCGCCGGCTTCGCCGGCTTCTGCCTCGACTGTGGACGTCTGCCGATGGCGGTCAAGGAATATTCCCGACTGCAGAAGATGGCCGAACTGCAGGAACTCGACGTCAATGACATGCTCTACGAGGCGGCGGCTCGCCTGGTCGAGGCGGTCGAGCGCCTCGACCGCAGGGCGCCTGCAGCCCAGCCCCTGCTCGCACAGGCGCTCGGATGGGCCGTCGCAGGCCTTGGATTCACCCCCGAGGAAGCAGCGGCGCTGTTGTCTGAGGATTGAGAGGGTCGGATGACCACAAGCGTGGTGACGGTCGCATTCGCGGTCGGCTATCTCGGAGATTCGTTCCATGGGAGTCAGGTGCAGCCTGACGTGCGGACCGTCCAAGGAGATCTCGAGGCCGCGCTGGCCGCACGCGGAATAACCGCCACAGAGACTGCGCGGATTCGCATGTCGAGCAGGACGGATGCCGGTGTGCACGCGCGCATGAACGTGGGCTGCTGTGAACTTCCGGCCTCTGTGTGGGCTGACATCGAGGAGGGTGGCTTCATCCGCGTGATGAACGACGGACTCGACGAATCGGTGGTCTGGGCAGCGATGCAGGTGGAGCCGGGCTGGAA
>CATMIM010000244.1 GCA_950068635.1 uncultured Candidatus Poseidoniales archaeon | reverse complement strand
ATGTCCAATGAACTCGATCCATAAATCCTGCGCGGCCGCCTTCTCCAACTGCAGGTAGGTTATCTCACTGGAGTTGACTGACGAGTTGAGGAAACGGATGTGCTCCGAGCCCCACTCGCTGCGATTGAAGTAGGCCGCCAGATTCCAGTATGCCATCTGGTTTCCAGTGTTGGTCAGCGTCATCTTGACGAGGCCGATCTCTTCCGGTCCCAGCGTCTGCGCCACCAGCGGACCGACGTACTTCACCTGTACAGAATAGGAGGCGTCGACGGAGAGCGGCATCAGCATCGATTCCTTCACATCACCGGTGTAGTAATCGCGGAATTCCACTGTCCAGTTCAATTCCTCCACGTTGGCACCCGGGGGCACAGTGAGGTTGATCCAGAATTCGGTGGATTGGCCGGCGGGAAGCGGGTTCAGGGGGACGGCGTTGTCATGGTCGTTGAGGTTGTCCGAGTCGATGCGCAGCGGGGAGTACGCGATCATCCATGTCTGGTTGGAGACCTCGGTGACGATCTGGAGCGTTTTCGTCCTGTATCCGTTGTTCGTGAGCGTGCAGTAGAGGACAGGGGGCAGCGGGTCTGCGGGGATGACGATGTAGCCGGTCTCGGGGTTGTTGCATTCGACGGTCACCGTGAATTCATCCACCTTCTGGATGGCGAACAGCAGCCACTCGTCGATGTGCATCCCGGAAGTGGCCCCACCCGAATCGCTCGCGAAATGCAGACCCATGACGTAGGCGCCGGTGTCCTTCACTCCGGTCAGGTTCCAGATCAGCCGGGTCCAGTCGTTCGTGGTTGGCGAGACTCCAGCGGTCGACAGATTGAATTTCTCCAGAGAGTTGCCATCGTCGATTATCAAGGACACCTCATCACCAGAGCCGAGCCCCCCATAGGCTTGTGAGGTCAGTTGCATCGAGACGTAATCGTAGCCGCTCATCGAGATGCGGCAGAAGTTGAGGCCGTAGTAGTTGGCTATGTCACTGTCCCCGATCCCATATCCGAATCCGGGATCCACCGGATAGTCCGCGGGGTTGCAGCCTTGGTTGACAGGAGCCAACCAGCCCCAACGGAGCCAGTCGTTGCCCATCGACTCGTAGTCCTGCCCCTGTGTCGAATGGCGCCAGTGAGAAGTGCCCGCGGCGGCCGAAGTGTTGTCCAGCCTCCAAGGTCCGTATCCGTCGGCGTTGCCGGTGGATGCATCATAGCCGACGGAAGCGAATGTCGGAGTGTAGTAACCGATTCCCTGATTGCACGGATCGTAAAGACAGAGTCCGCGATCCATGTTGTCGTACCAGATGGCGACAGGAACCTCATCGATCAGTTCGTCATTGACGTCGTTGTCGTCAGAGGTCCCGCCATCGACGACTCCCTTGACGATGTATCCACCCGAAAGGGTTCCGTTGTCATCGAGGATGCTGTGCGCCGCTGGCGGAGTCCACTCCATCTTCTCCACATGATCCTGTCCTCCGGTCAGTGAGATGTTGACCTGCTTCTCTTGTACGAGCGTGCCTACCGGGTGCCAGACCTGCACCCATGCCGTTGCCGGAGAAATGACGGATCCTGAACCTCCCTGCTTGAACGTGACAGTGATCTCGATTTGCCTGTTGCGGATGGTGTAATCCTCGCTGCTGCCGTCCGGTTGTTCCCAGGTCAGCGCCGGGGTGGAGGCGTTGCCCACAACAATCGACATCACTGCGAAATCGACCATCGCCCGACCGCCAGCAGCCCCGGCTGGTTCGGTAATCGGGATGGCGGAGGCGAGCATCAGCGCGGAGATGAACAAGACGAGATTCAGTCTCCCCATGATTACCAGCACCGCGCCCACCGGAACTGGTGTAAAAAGGTTGATTGGTTCTTGTCTTCGACAGAACCAAGGAAATCCCGCTCGCTCACGGCATTCTCAAGATGGCTCGATTCTGCCTCCGGTAGCCTGACTTCTGGCGAAGAACATATGGGGTCCGCGACGACGAGTGGCTAACGTGACCGAAGAGCGCAGCACTCTGGTCGACCGCGTCTGGCTGACGTTGGTGGTCTCGGGACAGGTTCTGCTCGCTCCGGCGATCGCCTTCGCAGTGACCTACTTCATCGACCCTGGCGGTATTCTGGGTGACCGGCCGCTGCTGCGTGTCAACCTGATTCCGTGGATCCTCGGCGCCGCCCTCGGCTACGGACTGCTGTCGCTCTTCCTCGCCCTCGCCGTCGGAGGCTGGATGCCCGTCGGAGTCGCTGAGAAGGGTGGCTGGGCACCGGTCCTCGGAGTGTCTCAACGATTGCGCGATGTGTCGCTGGTCGACCGCGCCCGACTGCACCTGCTGAACTCACCTCACGGCAAGATGATGGTCATCGTCAACAAACAGGTCAGGGAGCGAGGACACGCGCTGCTGGAGGTTCACGGTGGATTGCAGATCCTCGCCGCCCCGCTGCAGTTGGCGTTGGTCATCACCCCCATCATCATCCTCAAGTTGGTGCCGAATGACTGGTTGGTGCCGAACCGATTGCTGGAGCTCTCCCTGTTGGTCTACCTGCTCGCTCTGGCGGTCATACTCAGAGCCTACCCCAGATACGCCCAGCGCCTCGTCGGGCCTGCCTCCGCACTGCGCCGTTTCCTCGTGAATGTCACTCGGGTGAACTGGATGTTCCCAGTTCTGCTGCTCTGGTTGGTCGGCCGCACGGTGGTCGGTGTGGTGTTCAACTGGTTGGACCCGGACATGACGCAATGGAATCAGATCGCCGTCGAGAAGCGCATCCTCGAAGCGCTGCTGCCCATCGACATCGAGATTCCCGAGACCTCGTTCCTCGACCTGCTGGTCGCACTCTCGGTGCTTCCGCTGGCAACGTTCACCACGATGGCGGTGCTCGGTGGCGGACGGCATGACCTGCCAGATTGGCTGGTAGATACGGAGCGTAACTGGAAGGATCCGAGCGATGAAGAACAGGAGTTGCTCGACGACTCCGAGGACGGAGAGGGAGACGAGGAGGTTCTCACCC
>CATMIM010000243.1 GCA_950068635.1 uncultured Candidatus Poseidoniales archaeon | reverse complement strand
CGGTTCGAGTGCCACGGGTGGCGTTTCCTCTGCCGGAGCGCTGATCGGCGGGCTCAACGGTTCGAATGCCACAGGCGGCGCTTCCTCTGCCGGAGCACTGATCGGCGGGCTCAACAGTTCAAGTGCAACGGGTGGAGCTTCCTCCACTGGAGCGGTGATCGGCGGGCTCACCGGTTCGAGTGCCACGAGTGGCTCCTCCTCCGCTGGAGCGCTGATCGGCGGACGCACAGGCTCGACCGGTGCTGGCGCGGAGTCGACTGGTTCTGCGGGCGTGACGAGGGAATCGAACACCTGCGCCATGGGGGTGACGGCGGCAGCGGCTGCCACAGGTGACGGCTCCACCGCCTCTGGTTGCGACTCCACCCCGAATCCGGAAAGTGCGTTTCCGAATGCAGAATCGAACATGTTTCCACCCGTAGCACTTCCCCGTCCGCTGTCGAGTATCGGTGGACGGTGTTCATCCTCGATGCGCATTTCACCCTCGTACGGCCCGAGTTCAGCATGCTGGACGGCGTCTCCTGCTCCTTGTTCCAGCTTGAACATCCACGCTCCGGATTCCCGTCCCACGAAGTAGACGAAGTCCTGACGCATGCCTGCCTGGATCGAGTCCGCTCCTTCGTGCATCTTGGCGAGGCCACCATCCATGGTGCGCAGACTGGCCTTCAGTTGGTGCGCGGGGGTCGAACCGTCGTTGGTCACCTCGATGACGATGCGCAGCGCGTCCCGATCGTCGTCGTCGATGTCGTCGACCGCTGCATGCACGCGGGCGCTGAGTCCGTCCATGCGTGCGACCAACTCGTCAGACACGGCAACGCCTGCCGAAGCGACACCCGCCCTGCTACTTGAAGCGCACTCCGGAGAGTGCCACAGGTGCCCACCCGCTCACCAACCAGTACGCGCCGTCGACTAACGTCAGCGTATGTGCGCCCGGCAGGCCGGAGGCAACGAGTCAGCCACGGCGACGATGCTCGCCACCTTGAGGTCCACCGAACTCTGATGCGTGTGCCTGCGATGGGCGAGCAGGACATCCCGCGGGCCGAACCAGAATTGCCCGAGCAGCGGGATGAGGTAACGCAGTTTCAGCAGCGCGCGCCCGTCCCATCCCGAGGACGACAGCACCTCGCCATCCTCGCGCACGACCGCCAGGCCGAACCAGCGTTGTCCGAGCGAACGGGAGAAGCGCATGCCGGTGTGGCGGAAGTAGAGGAAGTGACCACCGAGGATGAGGAACCAGTTGACCCCGAACAATGCCGCCGAGCGCCCCCCTTCGAGTGGAAGCGAGTAGTCGAACGCCAGCAGGATGTTGGCTCCCCAACCGCCGACGAGGGTTGTCAGCAGCAGCAGCACTCCCATCACGAAGATCGTGTCCAGCATCCACGCACCCACTCTTTTCGGCAGGCTCGCGAGCACCACACCCTCGGGAATCGGCCAGTGCCCTTCCTGCTCGGCGTCGCCGCCGGACAGGCTGATCGGGCCGGTCTGCGGTATCTCCATCGGCAGATCCACTGACGCCATCCAATCACCTCTGGTCAACTCTGGAGGATGTGCCACGCTTCGAGTTTCCTTCCCGCCACCCACTCGAGCCAGGCTCCCCAGTCCGGGTCGTGCCTGAGCGTGGTCGGTGAGCCGATCACGATGAGCCCGCGGCGCGCCCGCGTGAGCGCGACGTTCAGCCGCCTCCAGTCGCGCAGGAATCCTACATCGCCGGTGTCGTTGGCGCGCACGCTCGAGAGCACGATGACCTCTTTCTCCCGTCCCTGATAGCCGTCGACGCTGCGGATCTCCAGTCCGGTGAACTTGCCTTTCCCGTGCTGCACGTCATCTTCGAGTCCTCCCGCCTGCCCGAACAGGTCGGTCAGCAAGCGCACCTGCCCGTTGTACGGGGTGACGACGCCGATGTCCCGAGGTTGCAGGTCCCCTGCTTCCAGAAGCCCTTTGACAACATGCACGACCCATGCCGCCTCGTCCATGTTCTCCTTCGACGCCCCATCCTCCGAATCCCGCTCGGCTCCGTCGACGGGTACGAACGCCACCGGCTGTTCCCAGTCGGGCCACAGGAATCCGGCCGGTGCGGGTCTCTCCTCAGCCGTCACACCGTCCTCGATGCGGCCGTCGTAGTAGCGGGCTGACGAGAACTCTCCGATGACCGGGTGCATGCGATACTGCACGGTGAGCATGTGCGGCTCGATGTCCATGTCGACGAGACGCTGGAACAGGCTGCGATCGAGTCTCGCCTCCTCTGCGCGCAGCGATATGACGGTGGGTGGCAGCTGATGGTGGTCGCCGACGAGCACGAGTCGTCTGGCCCCCTTGACCAGCGGAACCCAGGTGGTCGGCTCTGTCGCTTGTGTCGCTTCATCGATCAGTTGCAGCGGGAAGCGTTTGCGCTCGAGCAACCGATGGCCGGCGCCGATGCAGGTGGCGCAGATGACATCGGAGCGATCGATGATGTCCTCGATTATCTCGTCCTCGATCTTGCGGATGTCCTTCCAACCCTGGCGGATATCGCGGTGGGTGAGCCCCTTCTCCTTCCCCTTGGCGCGGTCGAGCTGGCGCAGCAGTTCGTTCTGATGCTGGCGGATGAACTCGATCTCCTCACTCTGCGGGTGCTCCTCCATCCGTGCCCTGAGCGTCGCTTGGCGCAGGTGTTCGCGCACTTTCACCGGCTGGCCGAGCCTGACCGCGCTCACCCCCAGTTTGAGCAGCCCTTCGAGCAGGTTGTCCACTGCCACGTTGCTGTCGGCACACGCCAGGATGGGTCCGAGTCCCTCCTGCGCCCACGCCTTCAGCATGTGCACTGCAGTGTGCGTCTTGCCCGTGCCCGGGGGTCCTTGCACGAGTGTCAGGCGCTGCTCGAACGACGCTTCGATGGCGGCGAGTTGACTCGGGTTGAGCGCATCCGTGTCGATTTCGGGATGCATGCGCCGGCGCGCTCCGCCCAGATCCGCCTTGGTGGCGGCTGACGAGGCAGGGTCGCGCAGCGCCCCGAGCAACAGGTC
>CATMIM010000242.1 GCA_950068635.1 uncultured Candidatus Poseidoniales archaeon | reverse complement strand
CTAGCCGACTGGCTCGACGCCACTCTGATCACCTCCGACTGGCGTCCAGTGACATTGCAGTACGCCACCGAGTGCGATCTCGAGGTGGAGGTTCGTCGTCAGGTCATGGCAGGAGGAGATGAAGGCACGCTGCCTCCCCCACGGAAGATCCCAGGCAAGAAAACCCAGCCTTTGGAAGCGATACTCAACGATGTGGTGGCGGAAGGGGGTCAACTGCTCTGCTTCGTCTCTACGAGAAGGTCGGCTGTCAGTGCGGCTACCAAGTTGGGCGAGCGCATCCGTGCCCAACTGGAGCGAGATGAGGACACGGTGGACAGGCGAGCCCTGCTCGATGGGCTGGCTGACAAGTTCCAGCGAGGAGAGGACTCGTCGAGCCTCGCAGACAAGTTGGCTGAGGCGATCCGCGGCGGGGTGGCGTTCCACCATGCCGGACTGACACCCCGTCAGAGGAGATTGGTGGAGGACGCATTCCGCGAACGGACGCTCAACTGCCTCGTAGCCACTCCGACTCTGGCGGCGGGGGTGAACCTGCCCGCACGCAGAGTGTTGGTGCGCGACCTGCGCCGTTGGGATGGCAGCGGCAGCAAACTCCTGAGCGTCATCGAAGTGCAGCAGATGCTCGGTCGCGCCGGCCGTCCACGACATGACGACCTGGGTGAGGCATGGATCCACTGCAAGAACCACGAGGACGCAGATACCCTCGCGCAGTACTATCTGAACGGGAAACCGGAAGAGGTCGTCTCAAAACTGCACATGGAAGCCCCGATGCGCATGCATGTGCTCGCCGCAATCGCAACCGGTGGACTTCGCTCACGTTGGGCCATCGGCCGCTTCTTCGACTCGACCTTCCTGGCCTACAATCAGCCGCGCGAACTGCTCGCCGACCGCATCGACGGCATCCTCGGATGGCTCGCCGAGCACGAGATGATCGACCGTGATGGCGAGGACGAGGACCTTGCCACCGACATCGCCGCCGGCTTGGCGGAGATGGCCGCAGCCGCGCAGAGCGGGGCCGATGCGGAGGAATGGGATGACGAATTGCCCCCATGGGCCGTTGCCGCGAGGGATGAGGTTGGCGTCGGGCTGCACGACTCGCCGAGAATGCCTTCGCTGCCGGCTCGCCGACCCAAGCGCAAGGGTCCGGCTGTGATCGGGTTCCAGAAAGCGTCGCAACTCAGCGACTCGACGCACATGGAACCGGACTCCCCAGAGGCGAATGCGATGTGCTACTCCGCCACACCCTTCGGCGAGCGCATCTCCCGCCTCTACCTCGACCCGCTGTCAGGACATGTCCTGCGTTCCGGACTCAGGCGGGCGGTCTCCGCCATCGCCGGTCTCGACGAATCCACGGTGGTCTCGCCGTTCGGTCTGCTGCACCTCATCTCGACCGTTCCCGACTTCCTTCCCCTATGGCCGCGCCAGGCGGAGCAGGATGGTCTGGAAGCGAAGTGCAGAGCCACCGAGGACCAGGTGCTCGTCGACCGGGATCTGCTGTTCGAGTGCAATCTCGACATCGATCCGCTCGCCCACGCCAAGTGCGCCACCGCTCTTGAAGCATGGATCGAGGAGGAGAGCCACAGGAACATCGAGCGGACTCTGGGTGTAGCACCAGGGGACCTTCGACTTCGCACCGATCTGGCGGAGTGGTTGCTCTACTCGTGCAGGGAGATATGCAGGCATGATGAATCGCCAGATGAGGAGATGAGGGCGATGGTGGCGCAACTCGTGGACTGCATCGATGAACTGCGCCAGCGAATCCGGCATGGGTGTCGCGCGGATCTGTTGCAACTGGTCTCCCTCAGGAACGTCGGTCGCGCGCGAGCGCGCACCATGGCCAGCAAGGGGATGCGTACGATAGCGGATGTGGTGGAGATGACCGAACGGGACCGGGCTCGACTGGCGGACGAGCGTGGCTGGAGCCCACAACTGGTGAAGAACATCGTCGAGCAGGCACGCCGACTATCCGGTCGTAGGCGCTGAGCAACGGCTATGGGAGCCACCCTCCAGTCACCACACGATGAGGGAACAGTCTCCGCCATGGTTTCCGGCATGGCTGATGGAATTCGCCGAGCCGGTCGCCGACCCGAAGGAGTTGGCTGCGACCCTGCTGGAGCATCGTGAGGACGAGCATTGGCTGCTGCTCGGTTACCCGAGCGTGGTCAGTGAGCGACATCTCTGGGCGGCATGGCTGGCACTCTCCCAGCGAGCACGTGACGGTCAGATGGTCAGCCGAGGCATCGATGGAGAATTCCTGCGCCTGCTGGCCGGAACTCACCAGATGCGCACCGCGTTCGAACGGGCTGGCGTGCGAGCGGGTGACAGGCGAGCCTGGCTGGTGCGGCTGCCAGAAGAGGAGGAGGAGATCGGCGGACTACCCTCCAGCGACATCAATGGAATGGCAGAGCGGGCTGACAGGCTGTTCGGTTGGCTGGGTGGAGAACTATTGCCGGAACGACCTCTGCCGACCGAAGAGGGAATCATGCGTCTGGGAATCGATGCTGACGGGCTGGACTTCGATCAGTGGGAGGATGTCTGTCTCGGTCACATCGCAGTGGCCGACCTCAGTGGCTGATGGACAGACTCATAGAGGGGCGTTCAGACCCGTGAATGGGAACGATATGGGAAGATTCCATGGATTCCGCGCCTGCGTGACTTGCAACATCCCGTGCACGCCACTGAACTTCGTGGATCTCGAGCGTAAGCGCTACTGCCTCGCATGCTTCACCGAGATGAGCAATCCCGAGCATCCGGAACTCGAAGAGATTCGCAAGAAGTGCGAGGATGCGGTCTCGGAGTGGAAGTGCATCAAGTGGGACCGCTCCGAATACAAGCTCCCCAGCGGGCCTCTGCCCGCCCGCGGCCACAAGTGAACTCAGTCGCGGATTCCGTCGCCTGTCACCATGAACACGGCTTCGCCTTCGGGCAGGTTCGGGCTGTCGACCAGCCTGCAGATCCTGCGCCCGCCCTTACCTGACTTGCGCAGGTAGAGTCTGAACGTGCTCGCGTGACCGACGATGTGAC
>CATMIM010000241.1 GCA_950068635.1 uncultured Candidatus Poseidoniales archaeon | reverse complement strand
ACGCGCAGGATGCGCCAGGAATCCCCGCGTACACCCTTCAGTCGGTACGCGTAGATGGGCAGCAGGCCACACGCCTCGCCCGCCCTCTCGAGCTCCTCATACTGGGCCCACGTCCTGCCAGAGAGGTAGATGCGCCGTTCCTTGTTCGCCTTCACCTCGATGGGGAAGGAGACGTCTCCGCGGATCGCCAGCAGGTCGCCCGCGCCGCCCACGCCGCTGCCGGCAGCGCGCACGACGAGGAACGGGCGGCGGATCACCTGCATCGCGCGCGCCTTCTCTGACGGGTTGCAACTGCGGGTCACCGCCCGCACTCCATCCGGCTCACCAGCGAGCACGGCGCGCAGTTCTCGCTCGTAGAGACTGCCCATCGCGCAGGATGGTCTACAGGGTGTTCAAATGCGCTCCGGTCGTTATCCGCCAGACGGCGCCTGTTTCGCCGGTCGAACCCTCCTCACCGCCAACACCGGAAGCACAACCCTTGAGATATGGCGCGGCCTACCAAGCCCCGTGGGGACACTGGTCGTTCGAACCTCGGACTTCCGCCTGGCCTACCGCCTGCTGGCAGCGATGAAACGCAAGCGCATCCCCTGCGTGCAGATCCCCCACGATGCGCCGCTCCCGGAGCCGCAGGGAATCTGGCTGGCGACGCCAGAGGAGGTCGCCGAATCGAATCTTCCCGGTGGGGTGGGTTGCACCGTCGAGGAGATCGAACTGGGGATCGAGCAGGCGCAGCGTCTGGCCAACTGGCACGGACCGGTGAGCATGCTGGCGTTCGGCATCGACCCCGGGCCGCGGCCGGGACTCGCGTGGTTGGGTGATGGCCTGTTGCTGGGAGTCGAGCAGTTGGAGGGCATCGACGAGACGGTCGACCGCATCGGCGACCTGTTGCGCACCATCGAGCATGAGCGGGCGGTGGTGCGAATCGGCGACGGCTCGCCGACCATCGGCACGCGGCTGGCGAACGTGAGCCTCACGCGCGGATTGGATGTGGAACGGGTCGATGAGAGCACCACTTCGGCCGGGACTCCGCGGCACCAGCATCACGTGTCGGCGGCAAGGATCGCGCAACTCGAAGGGGTGCCCGTCCGCGACCGCCGACCGGTCCGTCCGACTCCGGGTGAGGTGCGTGAGATCCAGGACAGGAGCCGCAAGCAGAGCGACGGTCAACTGACGCTGCCGGGAGAACTCGCCCAGGCGGTGGCTGTCGGCAGGCTGTCGATGACCGAGGCGCTCGACGAGCAACGCCGTCGCGGCGGCAATGGTCGCTGACCCGAGTCCTCAATTATTGGTGACCGGTCGCCGTGGCGATGCGAACGTGGTCTAATGGCTATGATCGTAGGTTCCCAACCTGCTGACCCGAGTTCGACTCTCGGCGTTCGCACTTCCATCCAGCAGCAGCAATGAACGACCTGACGCTCCCCCGGAAGGATGGGCGAGAGCATGGCTGAGAGCATCATGAGAACGGAACGGATGGAATTGGAGACCCAGGGAGAGGGCCAGATGGTCGACATCACGGGCGATGTGGCGCGGATGGTGGCCTCTGCAGGTCTTGACGAGGGGCAGGTGCTGTTGTTCTGCACAGGCTCGACTGGCGGGATCACCACCATCGAGTATGAGCCGGGATTGATCCAGGACTTCCCGGACCTGTTCGACCGCATCGCGCCGCGGGACATCACCTACCTGCACGACGAGACCTGGCACGACGGCAACGGCCACTCGCACTGCCGCGCCAGCCTGTTGGGTCCGAGCCTTACGATTCCAGTCTCAGCTGGGAAGTTGCTGCTTGGAACCTGGCAGCAGATCATCTTCATGGATTTCGACAACAGGCCGCGCCAACGCCAGCTGGTGATCCAACTCTCAGGCAAGGTCTGAACCATTGTGCGTCCGCACATCAGGGCTTTATCTCGTTTCAGCGAGTCGCCGATTCGTGGCCGAGGTTCTGCATGTCGTGACCGGTGCGTTCGGCTATACTGGCCGATGGATCGCTCACCGCCTCTTGGAGAAAGGGATCCGCGTGAGAACACTGACCAACGCGATCGGAAGGGACGACCCTTTCGATGGCAGGGTGGAGGTACATTCACTGGATTTCGATGACCATGCCGCACTCGTGGAGTCATTGCGAGGAGCGGAGGTGCTCTACAACACCTATTGGGTTCGCTACAATCATCCACGTCACAACTTCGATCATGGAGTAGCGGTTGAGAACAGCAGGCGTCTGTTCGCTGCGGCTGCCGAAGCTGGAGTCGAGAGAATCATCCATCTGTCTGTCGCCCACCCTCACCAAGCCCCTGACTGGAGCTACTTCCGTGGCAAGGTCGCCGTCGAAGGGCTCCTCCACGACTCGAACCACTCATATGCGATTCTCCGGCCAACAGTGTTGTTCGGTGGGGGGCGGAATGTGCTCATCAACAACATCGCATGGATGCTGAGGAAATTCCCGGTCTTCGGTGTCTTCGGCATGGGGAACTATCCCATCCAACCGGTGCACGTCAAGGATGTCGCCAGAGTCGCCGTCGAGCAGGGCGAGGCGCGTGAGAATGTGACGCTGGATGTCACCGGACCCGAGATTTTTCGCTACAAGGAGTACATCGGCCTGATGGCGAGATCGATGGGCCTGCGCCGTCTCATCCTACCGATGCCGTCGACCGTTGGTTGGTTATTCGGTAAGTTGCTAGGATTCTTCCTGCAGGATCTGGTCATCACCAGGGCAGAGATTCGGGGGCTGAAGCGAGGGCTGATGGCATCAGAGGAGGAACCGCTGGGAGTCCACCGATTCTCGGAGTGGATCGTAGAACATGGGAGCGAATTCGGCAAGGTCTACCAGAACGATCTGAAGGAGCGCAAGTACCGTTCACCTTCCGATGATTGATTCTTGTGGGTCTGTTCATCGGTAGCGTCTGCGGCAGCCCACTGCGAGCCCATTGATTCAGCAATTGTGAGCGCGAGGGTGTTATGGTGACACCCTTTGATTAATCCCAACTATGTAAATCAGCAATCGATTAAATTCTATTTCCCCTAGAGCG
>CATMIM010000240.1 GCA_950068635.1 uncultured Candidatus Poseidoniales archaeon | reverse complement strand
GGAGATGATGAGCGGCTCTACGCCATAATCGGATCCGATTCCTACAACTATCAGGCGCAGTATCTCCGATTATGGGTCCTCGACATCCGCTACGAGAACAACTGGGAGTGCATCCAGTCCTACGATCTCGCCGGCCAGCAGTTCGGCTCCTACACCGGCATCTCGTTCGACCGCAGCAGGGACCTCTTCTGGGTGCTCCACCCCACCAGGCGGACCATCCTCCCCTACTCCTTCTCCGACGACGGCACGTTCGAGCGAGACGGGAGCCTGCAGTACGCCTACTTCTCGAATTACAACCAACAGCATGGATTGGCAGTCGAGAACAGCCTGTTCTTCATGCGCAGCCGCTTCCAGTACTATCAGGACAGAATCGAGGTCTACGCCATCAGCGGCACCTCGACCACCCTCGCCAAGCAGACAGGAGAGGCATCCATTCCCGCCAACGGTTACGGAATCTACAACGATGGCCAGCGACTGCTGACCCATGACCACTACCACTACACCAATCGCTACTACCGAGAATTCGGCACTGGCTGGAGTTATCCGATATCCCCCCAACCTGGGACCTCGAACTGGATCAGTGAGCCCATCAACACGAACAGCGACGTGCTGGTGGCGAACATCGAGACGGTCTGGTCGGCGACCGCTGCGGGTGACCGGGTCGATCACTGGGTGAGCGCGGACAACGGAACCCACTGGGTTCAGGTGGTGAACAACCAGACGGTGCACTTCGCCCATCCCGGCCAGCAGTTGCGCTGGAAGCTGCAGATGGTCGGATCGACCTCGGTCTCGTGGTGGATGTCGATCAACTACTCCACCGATTACAACACCGCGGGGAGTTGGACCTCGCCCACGATCGCCACGAGCACGCAGGTGGGGCAGATGCAGGTGTCCTGGGTGGCGTCCACTCCATCGGGTACGACGGTCGGTGTCGAGGTGAGCAATGACAACGGCAGCAACTGGCAGACGGTGACGAACAACCAGATGGTCACGTTCACCTCACAGGGGAATCAATTGGTCTACCGGGTGACCTTCGGTTCAACCGACTCCAGTGTGACCCCCACCCTCTCCGCCTTCACCCTGGACTACGAGGAGGGCTACCCGAGTTCGGTGAGGCTCGACATCGGGGATGACGGGAGTTACGAGTACGTCGGCACGGATCTGCTCAACCAACCGGTGACCCTCAGCGGGCAGAACCTCGTCGACGCCTTCAACGACAACATACTCGACAACGGAGTCGGAGTCAGCAACGTCACGCTGACCTTCCTGGCAGGCTCACCCGGTCGCATACGCGTATCCGACTTGGATGTGACCTACAAGATGTCCACGATGGCGCTCGACGCCTCGCTCGAGGGCGGTATGCTCGTCCCCGACGGAGCGAGCCGTGTGCTGGTGGCGAGGGTCGCTGAGGGGGACGAGGCGGACCGCATCAACCAGGTGGATGTCGAGTTGCAGGCGACAGGCGTGGAGAATCCGATCATCAGGTGGTCCAACGGCGATGTCTGCTCGCTGGTGTCGGACAACGCCGATCTGATATCCTTCGATGCTGCAAACTGCACCTCGCAGGAATCGTCTGATGGAGTCCTGTCCGTGTTGCTCCCGTTGCGGTCGAACTGGACTTGGGACGACGAGAGCGGCATCGAGGTCCTGCTCACCGTCGACGACGACATCGGCCGTCAGGTGACCCGCTGGGAGACCGAGAATCTCGGAATGCGGGTGGAGAACGACATCCAACTGATGGATCTCGGCGTCGAGGACGAGACCGGTCGCGTGCTCTTCGGAAATGACTGGGTACGTGGCGGGCTCGAGGTGACGTTCCACGGCTCGATATCCTTCGAAGGAACGGCTTACTCTCCTCAGGCAGGACAGTTCAGTCTGGAACTGACCGGCCAGAATCTGACTATGGATGGCGATCCGATGGAGCCGGAGAAGCAGTTCCACATCGAGCCTAATCCGTCCCACGGGCAGTATTCGATCACGATCATCAGCCCGATCGAGTCGTCACCGGGCGGTATGCTGTTCCGCGTCAAGGCGGTCGGCCTCGTCAACAACTCACAGTTCGTCAATCCGGGTTGGAACACGGTTCGACTGGTGCTCGACGGCAACAGTCCGCTCGTGATCGGTGCGTCACCCGCAGACGGGGACGAGGTGCACAAGGGGACTCCCAGCCAGCCGATCCGCATCGTCGTGCAGGACTCCGTCGATCCGCCCACGCAACTCGACCTGCGCTACTGGGTCGAAGGACAACACGACCTCGATTACGATGGCATACCCGATTGGAATGAGTACAGCTACCTCACGATGAACACGCCCGAGGTGCAACCCGGCGGCTTGAACATCTTCGAGGGGCTCATCCAGGACAGCGTGAACCACCATGGAGAGAAGGTATCTCTCTACATCGAGGGGGCGGATGCTCAGGGTAACGCGCTGGCGATGGGTGGAGGGCCCGTGTGTTCAGAAGAGGCGGCCCCCTGTGGTGTGGGCTCGAACGAGGAGGAACCTGATTGGGACGCTGACCTGGTCACCTATCGCATCCGCGAGGAGTTCGAACCATACTTGGAATCGGAGAACTCGACGATCGTCGGACACGACGACGAGGCACCGCTGCATCCCGGCACGCAGTACATCGCGCGGCTGAGGGTGGTCGATCGGAACGGTTGGAACGACATCTCCAATGTCCAGATATCTCTCACCGGCGAGTTGAGCGAGTCAGAGAGTTCGATCTGGGCCAACTTCACCAAACTGGAGGATGGCACTCTCGACATGTATCTGGAATCGGGAGGTCTTGGGTTGGCTGTATCCAACCTCTACAGTGATTACACACTGGTAGATGGCAACCAGTCGATCATCGACTTGAACATCCGCTTCCAGTTGACATGGCACTTCCCCGAAGAGATGGACACCGATGGCGTGTCCACCTACATCCCCGTCATCGAAGTGTCCGACTGGCCCTGTTACGTGGATATCCTGGAGCCCTGTTTCGCCGAACGAGGTGGGTTGGGCAATGACGAATGGAGCCTCGACAACGACCTGC
>CATMIM010000239.1 GCA_950068635.1 uncultured Candidatus Poseidoniales archaeon | reverse complement strand
CAATCACCTGCACTGAAGGGTACATGGATATAGATTGATCCCGGCGCATCAGTCGTTGCCGTTCCGCGAGTCAGGAAATCCTGTATGTACGCATGCGACATGTCTGGGGCGTATGTAGGTGATTGACGTCTCTCGTGCAAGCATGGTCCTTCAGGGGGCCTCCTGCGGACGATTCGGACTGCTATCCCCTGCTCCTCCACCGCCTGCAGTCCATTCAAGGTATCAACGCGTGCGTTGCTGCTACTCTTTCTCAAGCAGTCAGGGAGACCCGCATGCCCTCCACCTCGATGAAGCGGCCGCCCACCGATTCGATCTGTTCGGCGGCAGACTTGCGCACATCAGATGCGTAGACGACGGCCCCGAGTCGCTTGGCGGTGGCGATCGCCTGCAATCCGGCTACGCCACTGCCCATGATGACGAACTTGGCAGGGCGCACGGTGCCGGCGCTGGTGGTCATCATCGGGATTCCCTTGGAGATCGCATCGGCACCCATCAGCACGGCCTTGTAACCGGCGAGATTGTCCTGGCTGGAGTTGACGTCCATCGCTTGTGCACGAGAGATTCGGCGAGGAATCATGTCCATGCTGAACAGGGTGATGCCTGCTGAGAGGGCGGCTCGGATGTTCTCAGGGCAGCGGAACGGGTCGGTGATGCAGGCGAGCATCTGTCCCGCTTTCATCTGCGATACGTCGGGCATGCCGATGGCGATGACGATGTCCGCTGACATCGCGGTTCGGTGGTCGCAGATCGTGGCCCCCTTCCCCTCATATGCCGAATCCGAGTGATGGGCTGCGTCGCCCGCACCCGACTCGACGACGACCTCGAATCCGAGTTTGACGAGCTTGAGGACCGAGTTGGGCACGATGGCCACGCGGGTCTCTCCCTGCGCTTCCGCAATCACTCCCAGACGCATTCACTCACCTCGCCACCCGGTGGCGCGCGCACGCACGAGCGCTGCCTCGGTATTCATGTCGAAACTGGCGACCTGCGAGCGGTTCTTGAATCTGTGGCATACGCTTCTTGGACGCAACCGGTGCAATCGGCACACCGCAGCCTTCAGCCATTCAACAGACTGAAGCGGTGGTTATTTGGGACTCGCCATGCCCGCTCGGCGCGACAGAGTGGGTGACATGGGAGAAGAGCGGGCTAAGATCGCCGTCATCGGAGCGGGAAACGTCGGGGCGACCTGCGCGTTCGTGCTGGCGCAGATGAAACTCGGAGACATCGTGCTGCTCGACATCTACGAGGGCGTCGCCAAGGGCAAGGCGCTCGACATGAGCCAAGGTGGACAGGTGCTGAACTACGATGGCAGCCTCACCGGCACATCGGATTACGCAGACATCGCCGGGGCGGACGTCATTGTGGTGACCTCGGGCTTCCCGCGCAAGCCGGGCATGAGTCGTGAGGACCTCATCGGCAAGAACGCCGACATCATCTCACAGGTGGGTGCCGGAATCAAGGAACACGCCCCCGATTCACGCATCGTGATGGTGACCAACCCGCTCGACCTGATGACCTACCACATGCAGAGGGTCACCGGCTTCGCACACAACCGGGTGGTCGGCCAGGCGGGCATTCTCGATTCCGCCCGCATGACCCACTTCATCGCCCAAGAGGTGGGTTGCTCCAACGAGGACGTGCAGGCGATGGTTCTCGGTGGACACGGAGACACGATGGTGCCCCTTCCCCGCTACACCACGGTCGCTGGCATCCCGATCACCCAGATCCTCGATGAAGAGACGATCTCTGCCATTTCAGCACGCACGGCGGGTGGTGGCGGTGAGATCGTCAAACTGCTCGGCACGGGCAGCGCCTACTACGCGCCCGGGGCCGCTGCGGCCGTCATGGCCGAGGCGATTCTCACTGACCGCAAGCGGATGCTGCCCTGCAGCGCCCACCTCACGGGGCAGTATGGGATGGATGACATCTACATCGGAGTCCCGGTCGTACTGGGGGCAGATGGAGTCGAGCAGATCATCGAGTTGGAACTCACGGATGCCGAACTGGAGTCCCTGCAGGGCTCGGGCGCCTTCTACAAGGAACAGCTCTCCGAACTGCTCGGATACTGAAGCGGCGCATTGATGACCGCTCAACCGGTCGTGTGACTCATGGAGAGCGACCGGTTCGAGGGACCGAGCGCTGACGAGCAGGTCTCACGACACCTATATCTCGAGCACGACGGCAAACTGCTGCTCGTCGATGCTGACGGAAACGGGCCACAGAAGCCCGTCCGCGGGCGAGAGAGTAAGGATGGCTGGCTGCTGCGCCTGCCCACAGAGGACGAAGCGACCGCGATGGGCATTCCGTGGACGGTCAAGCGCACGAACCGCTTCCGTCTAGGGGACGACTGGCATGAGGTGACACACGCTGTTCCGGACATCGAATGGCCGAAGGAGTGGGCGTGGAAGGACAACGTGATCTCGGATTCAGCCGTGCATCCGGTGGTGCGCGACTCGGTCTACCGGACGCTGCACAGGATCGTCGCCAAGGTGGTTCTGCGGAACCCCAGCGGTGAGGTGCTGCTGCAGAAGGTGAAGCGAGGTTTCTTCACCGGCCATTGGTCCCTCCCAGGAGGATTCGTCGACTATGGTGAACACCCGCGCGAGGGGGCAGCGCGCGAGTTGGCGGAGGAACTCGGGCTCGACCTGTGCTTGTCCGACCCGTCCGGAGAGACGGGCGAGGTGCGCGATGGTGAGGACAGGCATATCGTTCAGGAGCGCATCTTCACTGCCGAGGGGATCAACTTCGTCTCGTTCAGCTACCTGGTCGATGTCGAGGATGGACTTGAGTTCACGCTCAAACCCGATGAGATCGAGGACGCACGCTGGTTCTCGCTGGCGGATGCGATGGCACGCGCCGCCTCGCTGTTCGACCTCGATGCGATGCGCATGCTCACGGAGGAATGAGACATGGCTGGCTTCCCCACCCCTCCCGACCACGTCAGCAGACGTCTGCTGCTCGCCGCCGTCGCCATCACGCTCGCAACCTGCATCATCTCTCAGGCGATGCTGCAACTCGGTGGCGGTCCGCGCGATGA